>JAXJUX010000045.1:0-10556 GCA_036308845.1 Ruminococcus sp. | reverse complement strand
TTTTATAATTTTATATTTTAACAGGACCCACCAACGGCAGGTCCCATTCTGCAAATATTATTTTGCAAGCAGCATCATAATTTTGTTGCTTCTTTCGATAAATCTTGTCATTTCGTCTGGATTTAACTGTTTATGAGCCAACATAGCCAGATCATACAGCTGTTCGCAGATTACTGGTACATTTTCTGTATCTTCTTTGTGTTCTGCAACGTATTTTACCAGTGGATGATTTGCATTCAGAACCAGTGTTGTCTTGGTATCACCAAACATTGCTGGATCCATACCATACATTTTCATCATATCCTGCATACGACGACTTTCTTCAGACAATGTCATCATTGCGGAAATCGTGTCATTTTTCAGTTTTTCCACTTTTACATCCAAAGCATCCTGATGCATTGCTTTTTTGAAACAATCGATAACTGCATCAGCCATTTCTTTCATATCTTCTCCGGATTCTTCTTTGAATGTATCTGTCAGATCCGCATCAATACGCTGGAACTGTACTGTATTATATTTCTGCTCCAGATGTGAAACGAATGGAGAATCAATGTTGTGTTTCAAAATCACAGCATCCATACCTGCATCTTTGAACATATTGATGTACTGACTCTGCTGTACTTCATCAGTTACATAGTAAATTGTAACTTTTTCTTCTTTGTTTTCCGCTGCAGTATCTTCTGCATTTTCTACCACTTCGGATTCTTTCTTGTTTGCTTCGATGCAGTCCTTCAATGTAAGATATTTGCCATCCAGATTTTTGAACAGCACATAGTCATACATCTTATCAGCAAATTTTGTATCTTTAATACATCCGAATTTGATAAATGGATTGATATCATCCCAGTATTTTTCGTAATCTTCTCTTGCTGTCTTACACATACCAGAAAGTTTGTCAGCCACTTTCTTTGTAATGTAATCAGAGATTTTCTTAACAAATCCATCGTTCTGCAATGCACTTCTGGATACGTTCAATGGCAGGTCTGGACAATCAATCACACCTTTCAGCAACATCAAGAATTCTGGGATAACTTCTTTGATGTTATCGGCGATAAATACCTGATTGTTGTACAATTTGATGGTTCCTTCGATGGAATCATATTCTGTATTGATTTTAGGGAAATACAAAATACCTTTCAGGTTAAATGGATAATCCATGTTCAAATGAATCCAGAACAATGGTTCTTTGTAATCCATAAATACTTTGCGGTAAAATTCTTTGTATTCTTCTTCTGTACATTCATTTGGATGTTTTGTCCACAAAGGTTTTGTATCGCTCAAAGATACCGGGCGTTTGTTGATTTTTACCTGATCTTTTGCAGGAGAAACTTCAACGATTTCTTTTTCTCCATTTTCATTTTCTTTTTCTTCTGTTTTTGCATCTTCATGAATATGTTCTACAACAACATCATCTTCTCTCAATTCAGATTCATCAATGGTTTCATATTCCTGAGCTGCATTTTCATTGGAAAGGAAGATTTCTACAGGCATGAAAGAACAGTATTTTTCGATAACTTCTCTCATACGGTATTCGTTAGCAAATTCAACACTTTCTTCATTCAAAAACAGTGTAATTTCTGTACCAACTGTTGTTTTATCTCCATCCTGCATATCGTATTCGGATCCACCGTCACATTCCCAGTGTACTGGTGCAGCACCTTCCTGATAAGACAGTGTATCGATATGAACATCATCCGCTACCATAAATGCGGAATAGAATCCCAGACCAAAATGTCCGATGATCTGATCTTCGTTTGTTTTGTCTTTGTATTTTTCCAGAAATTCTGTTGCTCCGGAAAATGCAATCTGTGTAATATATTCTTCTACTTCTTCTGCAGTCATACCCAGACCATTATCAATAAATTTCAATGTTTTCTTTTCTGGATTTACAACTACTTCAATTTTGCTCTTGTAACCTTCTGGTAAGGAATATTCTCCCATCATGTCCAGTTTTTTCAGTTTTGTAATAGCATCACATCCGTTAGATACTAATTCACGAACAAAAATATCGTGATCGGAATACAACCATTTTTTAATAATTGGGAAAATATTGTCACTGTTAATTGAAAGATTTCCATGTTTTGCTGCCATGGTCAATCACACTCCTTTTATCTATATTTCTGAGAATCAGTTATCCTCGTCGCTAAAACATATATTAATACTCTCCCTCCAAAAAGTCAAGAGAAAATTAGCACTCAATACGCTCGAGTGCTAACATTTCATAATTTGTTTATATTTTGTTTATTTTTAAACTATTCGTTTACTTATCAAAACAAATATTTCGCTTACCTACGCTCTAGCAGGCGCACTTTCCTTTTAAATGTCAAAAGACTCGAAAACCTTTCGATTTTCTAGTCAAGCTTTCTCGTACTATTTATTTTTTCAACAACCAATAGCATCCATAAGCCGGAACTTTTACAGCGCTGGCTCTCATTTCTTTTCCGCTGATCAAATCAACGTACATCCCGTCCGTTTCATTGATCCAGGCAGTTTTGTCATCGCCACTGAAATTAAATACAGCCACCAATTTCTGCTCATTTTTATATTTTCCAATGCAAAGAATCGAATCATCCCAGGTATCAATCGTCCAGGCATCCGCATCTGCTGCAAATACATCATAGCTGGTACGAATCTGTTCCAGTTTTTCAATCCCTGGAACATCTGGTAAGGAATCGTTCCTTTTTTATTTCTTAACGCAGCATTGTCCCAGTTAAATGTACCTCTGTGAAGGTATCTGGAATCTTCACATTTTTTCGGATCATCATGATATGTATAATCATTTTCCTGACCAATCTCGTCCCCACTGTAAATCACTGGAATACCAGACTGTGTCAACATATATGCATGCAAAGTCAGATCATAACGGATTGCACGCTCCAATTCTTCCGCATCTTTTCCTTTCGCAGCTTTTTCTACACCGCAAAGAGAAGCTGTCGTTCCGCACTGACGGGCATCACCGGTTGTTGGATCATCATTATACAATTCTCCTCTTGCAAAAGAATCCGGATATTTTCCTGTAAAGAAATCGCTTAAATATCTCTTATGCGGTACTTCCTGAATACCGAACTGCGACAGCCATGGATAATCCAGTCCCCATCCAATATCATCATGGCAACGCAGATAATTGAGGAATACATATTCTTTTGGAAGACGGTTCACAATATCCATCTGTTGACGAAGCAAACGAGCATCACCGGTTGCTACTGTGTGCCAGGTTGTTGCCATCGTTGTAACATTATACAGCATATGACATTCCGGTTTTTCTACGGTTCCAAAATAAGGTACTACTTTTTCCGGTTCCATAACTACTTCTCCGAGCAGCAATACGGACGGACAAACAATTTCACAGATCATTCGCATCATACGAACAATGTTATGTACCTGTGGAAGATTTCTGCAGTTGGTTCCCAATTCTTTCCAAATATAAGGAACCGCATCAATACGAATAATATCAATTCCTTTATTGGTTAAATTCAGCATATTTAAAATCATTTCATTAAATACCACTGGATTTCCATAATTCAGATCCCACTGATACGGATAAAATGTTGTCATAACATATTTTTTCGCATCTTCAAACCAGGTAAAGTTTCCAGGTGCTGTCGTTGGAAATACCTGTGGCACTGTCTGTTCGAACTGTGCCGGAATATCAAATGTATCATAAAAATAATATCTGTCCTGATACTCTTTCTCCCCTGCTCTGGCACGTTTTGCCCACTCATGGTCTTCGGATGTATGATTCATAACAAAATCAAGGCAAACACTGATGTTTCTCTCTCTGCATTCATCTGCCAGTTTTTCCAGATCGTCCATGGTACCAAGTTCCGGCTGTACACTTCGAAAATCAGCAACTGCGTATCCGCCATCACTTCTGCCTTCCGGAGATGCCAAAAGCGGCATAAAATGCAGATAATTCACGCCACATTCCTGAATATAATCTAATCTTTCTCTAACACCGTTTAAATCACCAGCAAATGCATCCACATACATCATCATGCCGATAATATCATTTTTCTTATACCAATCCGGTTGTTTTTCTCGTTCTCTGTCTTTTTCTTTTAAAACTGTTTTTCTATTGATATAATATGTCTCTAACTGGCTGCAAAGATTTTCAAAAGACTGCTGCCCATTTTCATAGAGCTCACAATATAACCATTTTAATTCATCATAATGTTTCTTCAAACGCTGATGAAATTCATTGTATTCAAGCATCAAATTTGTACGGTCGTCCATTGTCATATAAGAAGATTTTGTTTCGGTCATTATCATTGATTCCTTTCCTATTTTCGCTCATTATATCACGCCAACAGGAAAAATCCAATGGATTTCCTACTCTCTTACGACTCAATTCTTTCGTTCTAAATCAGCAATCAAATCAACAAGACTATTCAAAACTTCCTTACTTTTACTGCTGATCTTACCGATTCCATTCATATATTCTCTGCTGATTTCCGGCAGACTTCCATATCTTACATAGGCGTCCGAATAATTTTTATAATCCGAGAGGCATAAAATATAATCTACAGATACGCCAAAATATTTTGACATTTCAATCAGAACAGAGCCTTTAGGGTCACATTCCCCTTTTTCTATTTTGCTGATTGTATTTTGTGAACACCCTACCATCGTCCCAAGAGTTAATTGACTTATTTTCTTTTGTTCTCTTAATTCTTTTACACGTGTAACCATAACATACACTCCAGAGTTTTTCTTATAAGTGTATCGAAAAACTACTTTCTTCTTACTCTGTACAGAGTTGTCGCGACTTTATTTAGAGTATTCGATTCAGGTTTCTGATTTATACATATAAATTCTAAAAGTTTTTTAAAACTGTTGAGAACCCCTTTGATTTACTGCAATTGCTATGCTATAATTACTTGAATTTAAAATATAAGGAGGCGCATTTTTGTGTCAGAACGCATCAAACGATTTCTTCCAGCTTTAGCTTATGGTGCTTTTTATTTGACCAGTTTTCATTGGCTCGAAGCGCATACCAAGCATTATCACATTATTTACTCAAGCCTGGATAAATATATACCATTTTGCGAGTTTTTCGTGATTCCTTATTTGTTATGGTTTTTGTATATTGCTGTTGGTGGTCTGTTTTTTATATTTTTTAATGACGATAGTTCTGAATACTGGAAATTATATCTGAATCTGACATTCGGTATGACTTTATTTTTAGTAATCTCCTACCTCTACCCAAATGGTTTGATGATTCGCCCAAACAGTTTTCCTCGTGATAACTTTTGCACGAATCTGGTCAAGATGCTTTATCAGGCGGATACTTCCACCAATGTACTGCCAAGTATTCATGTATATAATTCTCTTGCAATTTTCTTTGCAGTCAATGATTGTAAAAAACTGCGGAAACATAAGGCGATAAGAATTTCTGCAGGAATTTTATCTATATTGATTGTTTTATCTACTATGTTTTTAAAACAACATTCTATTTTAGACGTTGTTCTTGGTATTGTAATCAGTTATTCCGTGTACTTAATTATTTACCGTACACGTTTCAAAGTGCCTGAAAAACAACATTCTGTAAGAACAAAAAAACGTGAAAAATCTCTCTGATTCGAGAGATTCTTCACGTTTTTTCTATTTAGTTAAATCCATATATTCTCTGAACAAGACGATAGCCAGCAACAGAAATATCCTGCCCTTTCTTACCTGGCAAATGACACCAACGTCCCAATGGAGTCCATTTGATTGCTCTGTATAAGGAACGATTGGATTTTTTCAAATAATCCCATAATTCTACTTTTTTCGCTCTTGTTTCATCCGTTTTACACTGAAGCAGGAAAATGGTAGAAATTGTCATAATCATCGTCAACATATGTACCATATATTTTCTCTGATATTTATGTAACCCCTTCTGCTGTGCCATATAATCAATCATCAGTTTATTTACTCTAATCTGCTGATCTACACGGCCAATCATTACTTTTTCATTTACAGACTGATCGGAACGTCCGATAAAATAACGATACAGATTAACATTCAGGTAATACATATTTTTTACATATGGAAGCGGAACGAACGCAACCAGGTTATCTACATAGAAGGTATGTTCCGGCAGTACCAGACCACATTCGCGCAGCAACTGGGTACGATAAATCATGGAATGCATCAGCAGATATTTTGTCTGTCCAATATTTTTCACATCGTCCCATCCGAAAATCTTATCCTGTGGAAGTGCGGATGTATATCGCATAACAGATTTTCTCTTAGCACCTACTTTTTCATAAACATAGTTACAAATCAACAAATCCAGTGTTTTTGGTCCACGAATACATTCTCTTATCACATCCAATGCTTTTTCATAAGCCTCTTTGTTCAGCCAGTCATCACTGTCAACAACTTTAAAATAAAGACCTGTAGCATTGGCAAGTCCTGTGTTTACAGCTCCTCCATGCCCTTTATTTTCCTGATGAATTGCTTTTACAATTCCTGGATATCTTTCTTCATATTCTTTTGCTATTGCTAAGGTATTATCTTTGGATCCATCATCCACAACCAGAATTTCTACATCGTCGCCGCCCACAAGTAAGGAATCGATACATTTGCTCATGTATTCCTGTGAATTATAGCATGGTACAGCAATACTTAAAATCTTCATAAAACTTCTCCTTTGTTACTTTACATTTCTTGCTTTTTCATATTTACTTCCGCTCCCAACTGCATATTCATATACTTCGTATATGCATGAAATGCTGCTGGAATCGGATAATTTTGCTCAATCTCTGTAGTTTCGATAAATAATAAATCTTTTTGTTTTGTCTCATCTAATGCGGCAACACGAACCGCATAAGCTGTCATATCCCATTCCACATGAGAAAAAATATGCTTGGAATCTGTTATTTTCTGGATATGAAGCGGGTACAATCCGTAATTTTTCAACCAGTCCAACACTTCTTTTTCCGATACATGCCCCTGCAGATTCGGTAATTCATATAAGCCTGCAAGAAGTCCTCTGGACGGTCTTTTCCGAATTGCCACATGTTCTCCATCCCGCAAAATAACGATAGTCTTATCTTCCAGACGCCGTTCTTTTGCTTTTTTCTTAACCGGTAATTCCATAACCGCTCCGTTTGCTCTGGCTTTGCACAAATGTGCCACAGGGCAAACTTCACACTTTGCCATTCCATTTGGAACACAGACCATTGCTCCGAGTTCCATCAACGCCTGATTGAAATCTCCCGGTGCATCTGCCGGCATGATTTCCAACAATTCTTTCTCTACACGCGTTTTTACGGATTGTTTCAATATATCGTCATAATTCTCCGTAATTCTTGAAATCACGCGCAATACATTTCCATCCACTGCCGGTACCGGAATGTTATACGCAATCGAGGCAACTGCACCTGCAGTATAATTTCCAATGCCTGGCAACTCTTTTAATTTATCATAATCTGCCGGTAACTTACCATCGTAATTTTCAACAATTTTTATAGCCGCTTTTTGAATATTTCTGACTCTATTGTAGTATCCAAGACCTTCCCATAATTTGAGGAGTTCGTCTTCCGGGCATTTTGCCGCCTCCTCTACTGTTGGTAGATATTGTATGAAACGTTCAAAATATGGTTTCACTGCTTCTACTCGCGTCTGCTGCAGCATTATTTCAGAAATCCAGATATAATACGGATTTTTTGCTTCTCTCCATGGAAGGCATCGATGATCTTTTTGATACCATTCCACCAGTGGTTTTACAATTTCTTTCACAACTGTTCCTCCTGCTGTTGTAATTGTACCACAATTTCATCACAAATAGATATACTTCCTTTATTTAATTTACAATTATATGCACGAATGTTTACGCCTCGCTCTTTCGCTTCTATTAGTGCTTCCCCGAATTGTGGATGTGTATTCCAGTTTGGCTGAAATTCATGGATATTTTCCATCTGAATGACAAAAATAATCCATGCTTCATACCCGTCTTCTACACACTTTCCCAACTCTTTGATATGTTTTATCCCTCGCTCGGTAGGCGCATCCGGAAATCTGGCAATTCCATCGTTTTCCAGTGTCACGCCTTTTACCTCAATCCATGCCTTTTTCCCCTGATATTCCGTATACAGATCAAATCTGGAATTACCGTATTTTTTCTCAGTCTCCAGCAAAGTAATATCTGGAAAACCTAATCCATTTTCCAGCCATTCTTTTACAAGAAAATTTGGCATCTGAGAATCCATATTTACCAATTGGTCCCCTTTATATACCTGAACCAGATCGTATTTTGTCTTTCGATTCGGATTACTGCTTTCCTCCAGATACACTTTCGTTCCTGGTATCAGCAATTCCTTACACCGACCCGTATTTTTCACATGGCAAATTTCCACTTTTCCATCAATTTCCACGTGAGCTATAAATCGATTCGGTCTGCTGACAAAAATTCCTTCTTTTATATTATGGTATTTCACCTTTTTTCTTCTCCTTTAAAGTAAGCCTTGCTTTTTTTTCATTCTCTTTATACAATGATAAAGAATTATTCCCCGGAAAGGAGTTTATTATGGATAGTATTATCTTTGATTTAGATGGAACACTTTGGGACTCCACCGAAGCTTGTGCCAACGCATGGACCAGAATCATTCAGAAAGAAACTGATTTGGATCTGGTTATTACCTCTGAAAAACTGAAACAATTGTTTGGTCGCCTTCTTCCTGACATTGCAAAAATTATTTTTCCTGATTGTCCAACCGAACGTCAGCTGGAACTGATCGATATGTGCTGCGAAGAAGAACATCGGGCTTTACTAGCTAAATGCGCACCATTATATCCTGCATTGGAAGAAACTTTAAAAAAATTAACAAAACAATATCGTTTGTTCATTGTCAGCAACTGCCAGGCGGGATATATTGAAGTGTTTTTAAAAACCAGCGGACTCTCCTCCTACTTTGAAGGTCACCTTTGTCCAGGCGATACCGGAAATGCAAAAGCCGATAATATTTGTCAGGTTGTCCGTGATTACCACTTACAAAGCCCTGTATACGTGGGTGATACAGAAGGCGATTGGCGCGCAGCTACCAAAGCCGGTATTCCATTCGTATTTGCTTCTTATGGATTTGGTTCTGTTCCGTCACCTGATTATACCATTAAATCCTTCAAAGAACTTCTAAATATTTTCTAAAATATATGTAAGAATTCTTTCTGTTTTTGCAGATATATGAAAAAACGAACAATGATTTTCCGTAATGGATCATTGTTCGTTTTATTTTCATCATTTATTCATTTAATTCTCCACGCAGATTCATGGACATCTGCTGTTTGATTTCTTCTTTACTCAAATTTTTACTGAATAAATAGTATAATTTTGTAACAGCAGCTTCTGTTGTCATATCTTTTCCATTTACCGCATCTACATCCTGCAGCGCTTTGCTGGTAGCGTATGCACCCAGACTGACGGTTCCTTGCATACACTGGGAACATACTACAATAATCGTTCCGCTCTGGTATGCTTTTTCAATAATCGGAAGCAACGAATTATTATAACTTGGTATATTTCCTGCACCAAAAGATTCCAGAATAACACCTTTTAATTTTTCCGTCATAATCGATTCAAACAATTCAAACTGAATACCTGGAAAAATCTTCAAAACTCCAATTGGAATTTCATCAAATTCCTGCAAATGCAGTTCTCCTGTTGCTGCTTCTTTTATAGCAGAATCATGATACGTAATCGCAATTCCAACGTCCGCCAACAACGGATAATTCGGTGAAGCAAATGCTTTGAACTGATCAGAAGAAGCTTTCGTACTTCGATTGCCCCTTAATAATTTTCCATTAAAATAAAGACATACTTCGTGAATTCGTTCAGAAGCCGCAATTACTATGGAATTGATAATATTATCTCTGCCATCACTACGCAATTCACACAATGGAATCTGTGATCCAGTAAAGACTACTGGTTTATTGAGATTTTCCAACATGAAAGACAAAGCCGATGCAGAATAAGCCATCGTATCGGTTCCATGCAAAATCACGAAACCATCGTAAGCATCGTATTGGTCACGAATCACTCTCCCAATTTTATTCCACTCTTTTACCGTAATATTGGACGAATCCAGCAACGGTGAAAATTCTATCAAATCCCATTCCGGCATTTCCGGATGAAACATGTCCTGAAAACTGTTTAAAATAGCCAAAAATGAATCTGGATTTGGCACATACCCATTATCACTCGGCACCATGCCAATAGTACCGCCAGTATATATAATGCAGACCTTTTTTCTGCGTTCATTTGTGATCATTTCAGAAAACCTCCCCTGTAGAACATAGTATTTGTCAATGAAATTCAACCCATATAATAATTATTGTACCAAATTTGTGCAAAAAAAGACAGATATATCAAAGAAATCTGCTGATATATTTATATCCTTTTTTTCTTTCTCCGGGCCTATGCTGGAAAAATCGGTTCTTTCCATAGACCCCTTCAATTGAAAAAAATGTCCAAAAACAAGCAAGATATCTGCCTACCCAGGGTCTGATACCTCAAAAAAATTGTATATGCCCCGTGTACATTTTTAACTTCATGCAATCATCTGTCCATTTTTGTC
>JAXJUX010000044.1:0-1755 GCA_036308845.1 Ruminococcus sp. | reverse complement strand
TCCGCGTCTCACCTGGATAATACCTTTATTTATTGCCACTATTCGCCACCTCCAAACAACCTTGTTTCCTTTGGTTGCGCTTCTGCAACCATTGCTTTCGCTTCATCTTCTGTCATTCCTTCAAATTTCATCAAATAAACATAAAATGGAATTTTATTCTGCAAAGCGTAACTGTACCATCTCGCCCGGTCTTCTTCGTGGTTGTATGTAATATCTCCGAAATCATACGCCACTTCATAATCTCCAAGAGGAGCAAGATCATACAGGTCGGCAAATACATTGATTGCATAAATCAAATCATTCAAACATTTTTCAAGTTTATCACGTACATCTTTGATGAACTGTATTGTCCTTCTGTCATCTGCTTCTACCTGTGTCGCAGTTACCATTCCGGTCTTTTCATTAAACACAAAATAACCATTTGAAAATCCACATTTGAATCCAATCTGACTAAGCAGTGCATTGATACCGTTTAATCTTTCTGTAGTGCTTAATGAAGGATTGATTTCCTGGTAAAAATCATCTGTTCCATTGCCATAAACATTTTTTACATAGTCAGGTAGATTAAGTTCCTGACGTTTTGCTTCAAATGCTTTTCCTGAAATAGAATCAATTTTTCTTCCCGACGGGAGCAATCTGTCTGAATCAATCAGCACAGTTCTCTTGCTGTCGTAGATCTCTTTTGAATTTCTGCTGTATGCAACATCCAAATCTTTCAATTCTTCAATTGCATCTGCAAAAATCGGCAACGAAAGCGGAGAATTAATGTCGATATTGTTTGCAAGTGGTGTTTTAAGCACTGCATAAAGTGGTGAAATCATATTCTGAATCACTACTTCTTCCATTAATCCGCTCCATGGTGTTTCTTCTATTGCAATAGTTTTCTTGAGATCATTTTCCGAATCACCAACAAAGCATTTGTTTGTAATTGCATAAAGTCCATCATCAAGAAATCTGTGGTATTCAAGACGTGTATAATATTTCTTGCTTTCCGGTCTGTAATCCTGATTTACGAATACTATGCCGGTTGTTTCACCGTCCTTTTGGTCTGTGATTTTAAACTTTCCAGGAGTATACAAATCTACACTGTCACCATTTGGTTTTAACACTACTGTACCAAATGCAGACGCGTACTCTACCCAGTTCCTGATATTAAAAAATTCTTTGTCTATCTGTTTCTGCAACCATTCAGAACGTGCACTTCCATCAAACTTAATACTGATTCCAAGAGTTGTCAGTCTGGCTGTTTCTGAGCATATCGTCTTTGCAAAGTTGATTGTTTTGATATGATCATCTGGATCCAGCCAGTACGGTTCCCCACGGTATATATCAGTGCATTCTTTTAGTTTCTGCTCCATAGCAGATGATATGACCGACTCTACCTCAAAAACCTCTTTTACTTTTCCATCAAAAAGCATATTTATCCATCCTTTTAAACGTGTTATAAATCCCATTTAATCACCCGGTTTCATATCATTTTCAAAATCCGACATGTTTATCTGCAGCATTGCCGTATTTACAATCGGTATAATATGTGCAATCCAGTCAACCAGTGCCTCATCTTCTCCATACTGTACACCGCATTCAATAGCGACTGCATGGATAATTTCGTGCCGTTTTACATGCTCATATCTGGCCGCGCTACACATGTATTTCTTTTCTCTCAAAATGATTTCTTTGTCATAGATCTTGCACAAACCATCCGCTTCTGCAAGTTCTTCGTTATTCAGATCATCATGTTTTATGGTATATTCC
>JAXJUX010000043.1:0-8311 GCA_036308845.1 Ruminococcus sp. | reverse complement strand
GCCGTACCATCCGAAGTAATGGTTGTAGGATACGATATCTGTAATATAGTTATGTTCGGAATCCATAGGTGTTCCGGATACCTGAGCCAATGTGGTCAGACGGCTTGGGTCCATGGATTTTGCCAGTTTGTGAAGGTCTCTTAAGTTCTTTCTCAGTGGTTCGTTGTCTGCACCGATCAGGATTTCGTTGGAGATTCCCCAGAAGAAGATTGCTGGATGGTTGTAGTTCTGAGCAACCAGTTCTTTCATCTGGCTCATTGTATTTTCATAAGCTTCTTCACTTGGGATGAATTTGGAAATAAATGGAATTTCAGCCCAAAGTACGAAACCTGTTTTGTCACACAGATCATAGAAATACTGATCATGCTGATAGTGTGCCAGACGGATGGTGTTAGCTCCCAGTTCTTTGATCAGCGCGATGTCTTCTGCATGATCTTCTTTAGAAATAGCCCAACCTTTGTCCAGACGGTCCTGATGACGGGAAACACCGTGCAGTGGCAGGCTCTTTCCGTTCAGCCAGAATCCTGTGTTAGCGTCTACGTGGAAGGAACGGTATCCGTAAGTAACTGTTACTTCGTCAACCACTTCTTCACCTTTAACGATCTTAGCAACTGCTGTGTAGCAATATGGATCTTCTACACTCTGCCACAGATGTGGGTTTTTGATATCGATGATAACATGAGCGTGATCTTCTGCTTCCACGCCTGCTGTACCTACTACATTTCCTTCTGCGTCTTTCAGTTCTACCATAAGCATAGCGCCGTCAGCGTTTACTGGGAACAGGTCCAGACGTGTTTTTCCGGAGCAGTGTGGTGTTACGAATACACCGCTTGTACCATCTTTTAACAGATCAAAATGTGCTTCGTTTACTTCGATGAAGTTTACGTCACGGTACAGACCGCCGTAGAATGTAAAGTCAGCTGTCTGAGGATAAATATCAGAAACAGCATTTGTAACAACAACTTTCAGAACGTTTCCGGATTTTTTCATAGCTGGTGTCAGATCGTAACGGAATGTGGAGAAACCACCTTTATGTGTTCCCAGTTCACGGTCGTTACAATATACAGTAGCTACGTGGTTCGCACCCTGCAGTTCGATGTACTGTTTTTTGCCTGGTGTTGGGTCTGGCAGGTCGATTACGTATGTTCCGATACCTCTCCAGTAATCGTTTCCGCCGTCCTGTCCATCCAGGTTGTTCCATGTATGAGGCAGTGCAACAGATGTCAGTTCTTCGCCAAATTTAGCGAACAGTGCTTTTGTTAAAAGTTCTACAGATCTCATTTGATTAATCTCTCCTCTCAATATGATAAAACTCTCTTATTGCTACGGCAATAGTACCATATTTATTGATTTGAGTCAATTTATCTAAAAAAAATGCTAATATTTAATAAAACTTGTACATATTTCCTTACAGATACTTCGCGACTTCACGCAAAATCTTCTGGCTTGGTCCAGGAATTCTTCCCAGGTGGTCTGGTCCTACATTCAGCAGGTAGTTGATTCCCATGCTGTTTAATTTCTGTTTGATTTCAAGAACTTTTTTCGCATCTTTCCAGTTCTGATCCCATGCACAATAGCCCCAGCTGTTGTTCATAGTTGCTGCTGTTTCATACAATCCATATGGAGATGGTTTGAATCCATCACAATCGTTCAGTTTGGATGGATCAAATTCTTCATTTGCTGGCATAGAATCCGGAATTTCATTATCGCCCAGAGAAACGTAATCGTATGCACCATTTCCAAGACGGGAGTTGATGAGGCAGTTTGGCTGATATTTTTTAACCAGTTCAAACAGTTTGCGGCTCTGTTCATCTTTGATGGTCATCGGAACGTCGAACCAGATCAGGCACAATTCGCCGTAGTTTCTCAGGATTTCTTCTACCTGTGGGTAGATTTTATTTTCAAAGCAGATATCAAAATTCTTTTTATCATTGTTTGGGAAATCCCAATCATTGCACCATGCAGTTCCTGCACATGGAATGTGTCCGGATAAATATCCGCCACCGTGTTCTTCATGCCAGTCCAAATCCTGTGAATAATACAGACCAAATTTTAAACCATGTTTGTAACAAGCTTCGGAAAGTTCCCCGATAATATCACGTCCAAATGGAGTTGCATCTACTACATTAAATTTGTCAACTTTAGAGTGGAACAGTGCAAATCCTTCATGATGCTTACTTGTGATTACAAAATATTTCATGCCACATTCTTTCGCAAAACGAACCCACTCGTCAGCATTAAAATATACAGGATTGAAAGCCTTTGCCAGTTTTTCGTACTCAGCATTTGGAATTCTCTGATGTGTCTGAATCCATTCTGCATAGTTGCTGCTCTTGTTTCCGTTCCATTCTCCGCCCAGCAAAGAGTACAATCCCCAGTGTACCATCATGCCGTACTGTGCTTCTTTAAACCATTTTCTCATGTCCATACGACATACCTCCTATTTATAAATTTATGTTACTTTACAGGCGTTTTTTGCCTGCCTCAAATCCTCATTTTTCTGAGGATTTGCCACAACGAAATATCCCTACTGTTTTTCATGGACTTTTTCCAAATCTTTTTTTCATTCCGCAGCAAGAATTATCGTTGTTTTTCCTTATGATTATAGTATAATATTCCCCATAATAAGTACATGATTTTTTTGTACAGAAAGATGGACTTTTTGAATGGACGGAATTTATAATTATCCTTTTTTAACACAGGACTGGCACTCTCTAAATCTGAATTTATTTGAAAATGGGATGTTTCACGGAGGAACATTTTGGAATCTGCCTAATATGTCCTCCCCTTTTAACCGTATTTATTTTATGATGGATGGCGAAGCATATCTGGAAAATGAAAACGAACACATTCCCCTGATTCCGGGGAAGATGTATCTGATACCCGCGGAAAGCCGCTACAGTTATGTCTGCCCGAGCACCATGCAAAAGTTTTTTGTACATTTCTCCATGGAACTGCTGCCGGGTGTGGATCTGTTCAGCCATTTTACATCGGTTTTGGAACTTCCCTATGACCCTGCATTATTGGAAACCATCTTATTAGAAGTAAAAAAAGAATCCATTTCCGGGCTTTTGCATTTGAAAGCCATTTTCTGGGAAATCGTCTATACATTCTTTTTGCATGGCACACAAGGCATTGATTACCTGGATTCCTTCAAAGGTTTTTACAAACAGCGTAAGGTACTGGATTACCTTGCATCTCATATACACGCAGGATTGCGGGTGCAGGAATTGGCAGACGCTTTGCAGGTTCCTGTTCACCAATTATCCCGTAGTTTCCATCAAGATACCAAGCAGGGATTGAAAGAATATATTGGACAGCTCCTGCTGCAGCGGGCAAGACACTTGCTTTTGCATACGGATATGTCGATTGGTGAGATCGCTGAGGCATTGGGATTTTCTGATCCTTATTATTTCTCGCGGTTCTTTAAGAAATATGAAGGGATTGCGCCAAGGGAATATCGGAAACAGCAGTTTTAAAATTTTTCTTGTTATTTATCACTTATCCCGCTATTATTAATAAAACACAAAAAGAAAGGGCATAAAATATGGAACAAAACAACACTCCACACAAACGCCGTGTCAGATATAAAGGTCCTCACCCACGCAAATTTGAAGAAAAATACAAAGAACATCAGCCGGAAAAATATGCCGATACCGTTGCAAAAGTTATTCAAAAAGGAAGCACTCCTGCAGGTATGCATATTTCCATCATGGTAAAAGAGATTCTGGAATTTCTGCAGATTCAGCCGGGGCAGATTGGTCTGGATGCCACCCTTGGTTACGGTGGACATACAAAAGAAATGTTGAAATGTCTGGATGGTCAGGGGCATATCTATGGACTTGATATCGACCCGATCGAATCTGTAAAGACAAAGGAACGTCTTGCCAATGCAGGTTTTGGAGAAAATATCTTAACTGTTATTCACACTAATTTTGCAAATATCGATCAGGTTGCTGATGAACATGGACCTTTTAATTTCATTCTTGCTGACCTGGGCGTTTCTTCTATGCAGATTGACAATCCAGAACGTGGATTTTCCTACAAACTGGATGGTCCGCTGGATTTGCGCCTCAATCCACAGAAAGGAATTTCTGCTGCCGAGAGACTTCGCAACATCAGCGTGGAAGAATTGACTGGAATGCTTCTGGAAAATGCAGACGAACCATACGCAGAAGAAATCGCCAGAGCAATCGTTACTGCAAACCGCCGTGGCAAGAAAATCGAAACAACTTCTCAGCTTCGCCAGATTATTCAGGACACTCTTTCTTTCCTGCCAGCCAGCGAGCAAAAAGATGCATGGAAGAAATCCTGTGCCCGCGTATTCCAGGCACTTCGCATCGACATCAACAGCGAATATGAGGTTTTATATTCTTTCCTGGAAAAACTGCCGGATGCACTCGCACCAGGCGGACGCGCTGCTATTCTGACTTTCCACTCCGGAGAAGACAGACTGGTAAAAAAATCTTTTAAACAATTACAGAAAGCTGGCATTTACAGCGATGTAGCAAATGATGTCATTCGTCCATCAGCGGAAGAATGCCGCATCAACAGCCGCGCACGCTCCACAAAGATGCGCTGGGCAATTAAATCTGAATAAAAACAAAAGTGCTTTTGCAAGGACACGCTGCCTTGCAAAAGCACTTTTATTATTCTAAATTTCAAACACTTCCCGAATCAACTGGTCACTCATCGTCCCAGCTTCCACCGTTCCTGTCATCACTGCATAACCTTGCTTTAACACTTGATTTGCAGTCTGCTGTACTGGTAATTTTCGCAATTGGGGATCACTGACAAATACAATATCTGCCTTTGTATCTTCGCAAAAAACTTCCAACGCATCCACAGGCAGCAATTTTTTGAACCAAGAATTTTCCTTTGTTGCCAATGCACACTGTTTCACAAAATGTACATCCCCCGCATAAGAAAAATCAGGAAAGTTTTCCTTTAATAACTGGTACAATTCCACCCCCCGTCCATATTTCGGAACAGGCATCAAAATGGACGAAAACTCATTTTTAAATGTTCTTATATTCTCAAGAAATTTATCACAGTACACATCAAAAGGGGTTTCATCATATCCATACGCACAATCCAAAACCGCAAAATCTGCATATCGACTACGAATCGGATCCAAATCATGCACAAACGTATCTTCCGTATAATCGCCAGAAAAGAACAACGTTTTTCCCATAACGCAAAATTCATACCAAACGCTTCCCAGACAATGCCCGCTGCGCCCATATGTCACATGCAGTCCATCCAAATCCCCCTGTTTATCCACACAGAAGGACTCCAAAGTACATATGTTTTCCACAAGGAACGGCAGTTGTGCCAGAGTATCTTCCGTCGCAATGACCTGTCCTGCAAATCCGCATTCCACCATCCAAGGGATTGCCGCTGTATGGTCTGCATGGGAATGTGTCAAAAATATATAATCAGTTTTGCGAATTTCTTCTGGTGTAAGGTGTGGATAACCACCGCCTTCTTCGCCTGCCATCACACCACAGTCCACCAGAAAAGTTACATTTTTTGCTTCTACATAAAAACAATTGCGACCATGTTCTCCACAGCCGCCTGCAATTTTTAATATCATATAAACCTCTTTAACTAATTTTTCTGCTTATCGATAAAATAATTCAGAATCAACAATGCAGTGGTAGTAAACAACACGCACAAAACTGCCATCGCCATACCTACAGACACGGAACCCTGTTCAAATTCACGTACGATGTATGTAGAAATCACCAGTGTATTTGGTGGTGCAATCAGGCTGGCAGTTACCAGTTCTCTAAAAGAAATGATAAACGTCATCATCCATCCGGTCAGAACCCCTTTCATGATCAGAGGCAAGGTAATACGTCTGAAAATATAAACCGGACTTCCTCCAAATACCTGTCCCGCCGCCATCAGACTGTTGGAAATCTGTGTAAATGCAGAGGTTACATACTGTATCGTGTAAGGCAAAAACAAAATCACATAAGCCACAACCATGATTCCCATCGTATTGTACAATGGTAAAATATTGTAAATCTGATTCCAGAACAACATTACTCCAATAATCAAAACAATACTCGGAATCATTTCCGGCAGAAGGCCAATTGCCTCTACTACCTTGCGCATTTTGGATTTGGAATTTCTTATAGCAATGACCAGCAATGTTCCCAGAACCGCACAAATGGTTGCCGCTGTAACTGCCAGGAATAAACTGTTGCTCAAAGCAGAAAGTCCCTTGGAGTTTGCGGTAAACAGATCAACATAATGCTGGAACGTAAAGTTTCCTTTCTGCAATCCGTAACCTCTCAATTTGATCAGAGAAGTAGAAATAACCGAAAAATAAGGAACGCCAATTGCCAGAATCAAAACAAATGCAATATAAATCCAACACAGAATTTTGGCAGGTTTGCCAAGTTCAACCTGTTTGAAACGAGTACCTTTTCCACTTACCAGATTGTAACTTTTTCTATTAGTAATATAGTTTTGCAGCACCCACATCATCAGACAGACGCCAACAAGCACACTGGCAAGCGTTGCGGATTTACCAAAATCTACCGGTGCTACCGTTGCGTAACGATGAATTTCTGTGGTAAATACATCAAATCCGATTCGTTTTCCCAACGTAGCCGGTGTACCGTATTCCGCGATAGTCTTTACAAATACCAAAAGCGCACCGATGGCATAGTTACCGGTCAACAGTGGCATAAATACTTTTTTCAAACGCTGACCAAAACTCGCCCCAAATACTGCCGCAGATTCTTCCAGACTGGTAGGAATATTCAGCATGGCATTTTTCATCATTGTCAGCATAAATGGAAATACATGCAGACTCATAACAAGTACCAGACCTGCCAATGTGAAGAACCAGTTTTCACAGCCCTCCATTGCCGGAATCAACTGCTGCAGCAAACCATTTTTCTGCATAAACAAAATCCATCCCATAGAAGCAATATACGGTGGTGTCATAAATGGAATCATAAAAATAATATCGAAGAAACGATATTTCGCAAAACTTGTTCTTGAAAAGATATATGCCAGAGGCAATGCAACGACAGAAGACACAATAACAACCAGCACACCCAACAATAAAGAATTGCCAATCATTTTCGCATTTTCACTTTCCACCAATGTCTGCCAGACATTTACCAAATCAAAGCGGCCATCTGTGATGACCGCTTTGGCAAATATCATCAGTAATGGGCAAACAATTAAGAAAACAAGTACGATCCCTAAAACAATTAATGGCAAATGATCTTTTACATTGATTTTCTTATTCATACTTGCCTCCGCTTATTTGCTTGTCAGTTCGTTTACTTTGCTTGCAGATTCTGCTGCAGTTTCTACCATTTTATCCCAATCACATTCGATCTGTGGAATTTCGTCTAAATTTGTTCGATTATCACAAGTGATATCGGTTCTTCCTGGGAGCAGGTAAGCATTTACAACCATTTCCTGCGCTTCATCAGAGAACAGATAATCAATAAACGCTTTTGCATTGTCCACGTTTGGAGCTGTGTTCATGATCATTGCAGGACGTGGATTTACAACCGTACCACCTTCTGGATAATAGATAGCCAGTGGTTCGCCTTTTTCCATGGAAGAATATGCGTTATAGTCAACACCAGAAACCAGAATTCCGACTTCACCAGTTGTAACAGATTCCAGCGCTGCTTTATTTGCGCCACCGTTGATCATGCCATTTTCAGCCATACCTTCAAAAACATCCCAACCGTATGCATTTACAAAACCTGCAACGAAATCTTTACAGGAACCGGATTTTTCAGGGTCCGGAATTGCCAGCATATCTGCATAAGCATCGGAAGCCAGTTCGTCCCAGTCTGCATCCAATGTTTCAATCACTGTTGTATTGTAAATAACACCAACTGCGGATGCACTGTATCCAAACAAGGTGCTGTCTTCATCAATCCATCCATCTACGACTTTGTCCGCATTTTCCGGAACATAGGACATAATCTTATCATCAGCCTTCATAGCCAGACCATCGGACCAGGATGCCAGAATGACAACATCCGCAACAGGATTTGCTTCTTCTGCTTCCAGTCTCGCAAGGATTTCACCTGTTGTACCCTGGAACACTTCTACTTCCACGCCTGTTTTTGCTGTAAATCCGGCAGCAACTTCATCAGCCAAACCTGCTGGTGATGGCATATATAAGGAATGTTAAATCTTTGTAAGTATATCTTTCCTTCCACGGGAAAGTGTGCCACCTGAAAAAATCTCTGCTAATACAAAAAAATCTGCCGCACCAATCATTGGTACGACAGACCTTTTCATATCACATCACAAAGTGCTT
>JAXJUX010000042.1:0-9523 GCA_036308845.1 Ruminococcus sp. | reverse complement strand
GTGTTAGCAGGGTCTATACACAGAAAGAACCGAAATAAGATTTCCAGACCCCTAAAATACTTCAAAACGGGGTCTCGTTCAGGCATTTCCCTACATAGACCCGTTTCGACCTGAAAAGAAGCGAAAAACAGCAAAAAAATACTGTCTTGAGGGTCTCACAAATCAAAAAAAAATGTATAGACCCCCGATGCATTTGAAACAAACCGCAGATATGCATGATTGGATAAAAATATGTATTTCAAGACGATAGATCATGCTTAAAAACCTATAATTCAAAAAAAGAAGAATCCCGACAGCCGAGATTCTTCTTTTTTTTAGTATCATGTTTACGCAAACAATATTACATTTTTTCCTTTCTCCACATGTCTCGTCTGGATTGGACCATTTCCTATACACACTTTCACGTCCTGGTCCCTATCACTGCATAACGTCACTTTTATACCAGACGCATCCCACGCAATCTGAACACTCACTCCACCTCTTGCACGAAGTCCGCTTACAAATCCTTCGTTCCATGCAGTCGGAAGTGCAGGAAGAATATGAATACTATCCTGATGACTCTGTAACAGCATTTCAGCAATGCCTGCTGTATAACCCAAATTTCCATCAATCTGATATGGTGGATGTGCGCACAGCAGATTTGGATACACACCGCCTTTATGATAATTTCCCGGAGCATTTGGATCTACCATGTGGAACATTTTCCCTATCATCTTTCCTGCATGATCTCCATCACGCAGACGAGCCCACATCAGAATTTTCCACGCCAGACTCCAGCCAGTTCCCTCATCACTTCGTCTGTTCAAACTGTTTGCTGCCGCCGTTTCCAGTTCTGGTGTATGTGCTCCGATACCACATCCAGGATGCAATTCATAAAGATGAGACAGGTGGCGATGATGAATATCTGCTTCCTCCACTTCTTCATCCCATTCCATGATACAACCTTCGGATGTCACTGCAATTGGCGCTATCTGTGCCAAAATCTCTTTGGCATTCTGTGCAACATCATCGTGTTTATCAAGAATCTGACAGCAATCCAGATAATCTTTCAGAAGATTTCGAATGATTGCATTTTCATTTTCACTGAAGTATGCCACAGATACCTTTTGTCCCTCGCACATAAATTCATTTTCCGGAGACGTCGCTGGTGTCAATGCAAATCCTTTCTCCGTTTTTTCCACATTCTGCAGGCAGAAAATAACATTTTCCCGCAACACTGGATAGATTTTTTTCAGATATTCGTTATCCATGCTGAACAGATATTCATCATACAGATTTCTGCACAGCCATGCGTATCCCAACGGCCAGAAATTCCACATCGCCCGTCCGTCTGCAGGAGACGTTTTTCTCCAAAGGTCTGCATTGTGGAAACAGCATGCTCCCTCAGAGTTAAAATACGTTTTTGCAGTCAGTTTTCCGTCTTCCAACATTTCCTGACACATGACGGACAATGGCTGTATCATTTCACTCAGATTACAAGGACCAGTCATCCAATAATTCATCTGCGTATTGATGTTGATGGTATAATCGCTGAACCATGGAGCTATCATTTCGATATTCCAGATTCCCTGCAGATTGGCTGCCTGTGTTCCCGGTCTTGACGAAGCGATCAGCAAATATCTGCCATAGTGGAACAACAAAGCTGCCAATTCCTGATCTACTTTCCCATCTTGCATAGCCAAAAGACGTTCTTTCAAATCAACAGTTTTTTCTTCTTCTCCTTTCAATTTCAGACGCACTCGTTGAAAATATGGCTGATATTCATGCAAATGATCCTCTCGAATTTCCTCGTAAGATTTCGCACAGCATTTCATATCTTTTTCCAAAAGAAGCTCTGGATGAGCGCCTTCCACTTCCGGATGTCTGTGATATCCTGCAAAACTGGAACGAATTCCATAATATAACGTACATTCCGTTGTATGACTGACCTGTGTCTCGTTTTCAGATACGGATATACAACCATCCACAGAAGAAACTTTTCCCCAGCCTTCGTATTTGATTCCCATATGCTGCGGATTTTCCGAATATTGAAGGATTGCTTTTGAAGAACCGGATTCTCCTTTTGTAAATGGATTTCTTCCCGGACAGCGACCCAATGCTTTTAAAACATCCTCATGACACTGGCTGCCCTGCAGACATCCGCCTTCCGTCCAGATACGAACATTGATCGGCTGTTCTGCCTTTATCTGATAGACCAAAATCTGATCCGGTTCACTGACCAGACATCTTTTTTCAATTGCATTTCCTGCATTTTTGTAACGAATGACAACTTCCGCCGTTTCCAAATCCAATTCCCTGTGATACTCTGTAATTTCTTCTTTCTCACTCTGGATTTCTAAAAACAAATTTCCAAACGGCATATACATCTGTGTATCCTCTGATTCACCGAATGTATCCTCTGCCGTTTCCATTGCCTGCACGTATTTTTTCTGCTTTGTATATGCACGAATTTTTTCCAGATAATCCTCCGGTACATGTTTTTGTGTTGCCGCCGGATACCCGGACCACAAGGTATCTTCATTCAAAGCAATCTGCTCTACACTCGTTCCGCCATATACGCTGGCACCGATTCTGCCATTGCCAAGAACCAGCGATTCGTGCCATCCACGCGCCGGACTCGTAAATTCCAGTTTTAACATATATCCCCACACGCCCCTTCTTTTACATGTTTATTTCCATTCAAATCCAATTTGCTAAGTAATATTTTTAATACAATCTATAATTTTATGTCTTCAGAATAACATAAACAGAGAATCATCACAATCCATTGATTCTCTGCTCTAAATTAACAATTTTTTTCAATTATTAATAACCGTTGGAGTGCCACCGGAAATCATGCTATAATAGGGATATGCTTATTTGTAATTCGGAGGTGGGCGTATAATAATATCTATTGCTTTTCAAAAACATTGGGGAACAGCGAGTTCGAAAATCCTTTTCTTAGATTAATTTTGACGCGAAGGCGTTCCTGAGCGTCAATTTAGTCAATCTTAGAAAAGATTTGAAAAGGAGCGGCCTGTTTTTGAAAAGCAATAGATATTATCTGCGTCCCCTCCGAACCACAAATAAATTAAAAATTAACAGGAGGATATATGAAGGCAAAATATCAGCTCGATACAGCAGAAAACAGAGAATTTTTACATAATCTTTGCAACAAATTGCTCCGCTTTGGACATAAATTCCCATCTCCAGACGGTTCTACTTATTATCTTGATGGGGAAGGAAATCCATGGGTAGAACGAAATCGTGAAACATATGCAACCGGACGTATGGTCCATGTATATAGTATTGGAACTATGCTTGGACATGAAGGCAGTGAAGAATTGACAGATGCTGCACTCAAAGGACTTCGCGGCAAACTTCGCGATACAGCTCACGGCGGATGGTATGCAGGACTAACTGCAGATAATACCCCAATGCCTGGCAAACTTTGTTATGCACATGCATTTGTTATTCTGGCAGCTACATCCGGTATGCTGGCAAACAGACCTGGTGCAAAAGAACTGCTCAATGATGCTCTTGCAGAATATGATCGTTTCTTCTGGAATGAAAAAGAAGGGCTTTCTTGTGATCTGTGGGACACGGATTTCACAAAAATGGATGACTACCGCGGTCTTAACTCCAATATGCATACTGTAGAAGCATTTTTGGCAGTCGCAGACGTGGCTGGTCTGAAAGAATATCGTGTCAGATGTGGACGCATCATTGATCACGTAATCGGATGGGCGAACGACAACAACTGGAGAATTCCGGAGCATTTTTCCAAAGATTGGGTTGCTGATCTGGAATGTAACAAAGAAACACCAGATGATCCATTCAAACCTTATGGTGCAACTCCAGGACACGGTCTGGAATGGGCAAGACTAATCACACAGTGGGCACTTTCTACCTATAAAAATGACATCAACGGAGCTTCCCGCTACATCGAAGCTGCCGAAAATCTGTACCATCGTGCAGTTTCAGATGCATGGAATGCAGACGGCGCACCAGGAATCGTATACACAACTGACTGGGAAGGAAAACCAGTAGTTCACGACAGAATGCACTGGACACTTATGGAAGCAATCAACACAGCCGCAGTTCTGGCTCACGTAACAAACAAATCCGAATACGCAGATGACTATGCACAGTTTATGCAGTATCTGGATGAACAAGTATGGGATCACGTAAACGGAAACTGTTATCACCAGATGGACCGCAACAATCAGGTAATCGGAACCGTATGGCCTGGAAAAAATGATATTTATCATGCTCTGCAGGCTACTTTGATTCCTTACCATGCACCAGAAGTTTCTATTGCTCAGGCAGTAAAAAATAATTCTATTTGTTGAAAAATCAAATTATAACGATGATAAAAATGAGCCATACAGAAACTTATCATTTCTGCATGGCTCTGATTTTCATTTACTCTCGTTCATTCATTTAGAAGATAAGGGAAAACATAAAAATAATTACTGCTACAACACCTAACACTGGCATCAAACATCCGCTGCATCCAAATCCTCTTCTGTATGGTCTATGTCCCATTCCCCATCCGTGATGTGGTGGCGGCGGTGGCTGCATTGGTCCTCTTCCATATCCGCCTCTTGGTCCTCCTGGTCCATGTCCCGGACCACCTGGTCCTCTATGTCCGCCTCCTGGACCACCTGGTCCCCCTCTGTGTCCTCCTGGGCCTCCCGGTCCTCCATGTCCTCCTGGGCCTGGCATAAGCACTCCTCCTTTTCTCGATAAATTTTTTCTTTTATTCTTTTTGCTCTTTGTTATGCAATGATTATACCTCGAAATTCCCCTGTAAAAAAGGGTATAAAATCCAAAATAACATAATCTATTTTATTTAATTACCGAAAAATTGAGGGATATTGGCAAATTTCTTTTCACCTATAACGTATTTTGGTATCAGAATAAGTAATCTGGCATGAATTACCGTACATATTTTTATACTTCATTTTAACACCGTAGTTTTTTGATTCCTATTGCCTTGAAGACCGTAAAATACGGCATATTCCATCGATGCACTGTATTTTTGGAAGTTTTTCTAAAATATAAATTCTTCAGATGTTGTAAAAGACGGTTCACTCACGTTATTAAAAAAAATGCACCGTATTTTCTATAGAATGAAATTTGTCAAAGCCCAAAACTACGGTGTAAAAATCAAATACAAATATCCGCGCGGTATTTATCAAAAGTTTCTTCAAATATAACAATAGGGTACGGAACAATAAGTTCCGTACCCCAAATCATTAGCCCTTAAGCAAGCTCAATCGTAAATGTCATAGACATCTTATCATCGTTTACACGATATTTTTCAAATAATTCCGGACCACAGCTGTTGGAACCGCAACCTGACATATAACCATCCAGGCAAAGAACGGTATATGGAGATTTTTCCAGTTCGAAGCAATGTGCTTTCGCAGTCAATTCTTCCTGTGTATAATTGGAAGCATTGAAGCTGAATTCTGCACCGGATACCAGTACCTTTCTTCCATCAGCAGTAGACAGGTTAACACTGCTGCATCCCCAATGGCTTCCATTTTCCTGTGGACGCAGATACTCTTCATGCAATTCATCCACAGTTGCAGTAAACAGATCCAGATAGGAATCACGATGTTTGTCCTGATAGCTTTCCTGTGGACCGTATCCAAAATAAGTTACTTCCTGATATGCTTTTGGCAGATACAGGCGCAGACCAAATCTTGGAAGGAATGGCATTGGATCGATTGGATGTTTTGCCATTCTTGGGTGCAGACGTACACGTTCTGCATTTACGGTAACAGTGATTTTTCCGTCTTTGGCAACTTCCCAGATCATAGTTCCCTGAAGTACACGCTGCAGAGCAACTGCTGCCAAAGAGTATTCTACGGAAATTACAACAGCATCTTCTACCATTTCCCACTTGGTATCGTATACTTTAATACGCGCTCTGTCGTAACCAGCTTTTTCCCATTCTTTGCGAATGTTGCGGTCGTTGTCAATTGGTGCACGCCAGATATTCAATTCGATTGGTTTTTCAAGCAAAGAATTCTGTTTGCAGATCAGAGAAGCAAATGTTCCTTTGCATTTATCAAATACATAATTAAATTCTGCACCTTTCAGAACCAATTCTCTTTCTTTTTCAGCCACCTGAATATCCTTTGTCGCTTCGGAAGTTTCGGACCAGTTGCATTTTGTTGCTACAGCCACGCGAGCTGCTGCTTCGTCTCTGTTAAGAATCAGCTGATCATGACCTGCTTCATATCCTGCTTTTGTCAAAAGTGCATCCTGTTTCTGGATATAATGCAGATGAATCACTGTATTTCCTGTTGCTTCCACAGTTTCTGGAAGTTCAATCTGTACTTTTTCTTTTGCCGGGCAATCGATATCATCCAGTTTTCCGGAAGCAATCACTGCTCCATCTTTTACGATTTCATAAGAAATCATAAATCCGTCTTTGATATTAGTATAATCCAGTTTGTTATCCAATTCGATTTTCCGATTGCTTCCTTCTACTAAGGATGCACGAATTGGACGAGCTACATTTTTGTGTTCCAAAAGACCTGTATGTGGGGTTCTGTTTGGATATACCAGACCATCCATACAGAAGTTGGAATCGGATACTTCTTCGTTCCAGTCTCCGCCGTAGAAGAATTTGTCTTTTCCTTCAATGGTTTTTCCCATATATACGGAGTGGTCACACCATTCCCAAACATAACCGCCGGTATAACCGTCGAATTTGTACAGGCGTTCAAAATATTCTTCCAAATCCCCAGGGCCATTTCCCATAGCATGGCAATATTCTACTTCGATAAATGGTTTTTTGTCTGGTTCGCTGCAGTATTTATCAATAAATTCCACTGGCGCATACATACGTGAAAATACGTCCAGATTAGAAATATCATTTACATAATCCGTATCCATCATCTGCCAAATACTGTTTTCATAGTTGAGTACACGGTCTGGGTCATAAGATTTGATCCACTCTGCTGCTTTTTCCAGATTTGGACCATAACCGGATTCATTACCCATTGACCAGGAGAATACGCTGGCACAGTTTTTATCTCTGTGAACCAGACGCTGCTGACGATCCAAAACTGCTTTCGCATAGGAAGGTTCTTTCATCAGCCATCCATAAGTGCGGTCATACTGTACTTCTTCCATTGGAAGACGCTGCCAGTCAGAACCATACACGGCATCACATCCATGGGATTCCAGATCCGCTTCGTCCATTACATAGAAACCGCATTTGTCATACATCTGTGTTGCCCATGGAGAATTTGGATAATGGCTGGTACGGATTGCATTGATGTTGTGTTCTTTCATCAATTTCAAATCTTTCAGAAGCTGTTCGCGGCTAATAGTTGCCCCTGTATATGGGTCGCTATCGTGACGGTTCGTTCCTTTGATTTTGAAATTCACGCCGTTGATATAAATCACATTTCCTTTGATATCAATGCGGCGAATACCAACTTTCTGTCCAATCACCTCATCCGCTGTTTCCAGCATCAATGTATACAAAACTGGGTGTTCTGCATTCCACAAATCAGGATTTTCTACGTCAATCTGAATTTTTCCATCGCATGCAATTGTTTCTGCCAACAGATTTCCATCTGGTGTATATAATTTTGCAGTTACTTCTGGATTTCCTGCAAGCTCCAGATCAACAACAACACTTGCCTTATCAAACGTATCATTTACATTTGTATGTAAGAAATAATCACGAATTCTGTTTTCTGGTCTTACCAACAAATATACATCACGGAAAATACCAGAAAAACGAAGTTTGTCCTGGTCTTCCAGATACGTACCGTCACACCATTTCAAAACAATAACAGTCAGACGGTTGTTGCCTACATGGATTTTTTCGGTAATATCAAATTCGCTGCCAGAATGAGAAACCTGACTATATCCTACAAATTCGCCGTTTACCCATACATAATAACAGGAATCTACACCGTCAAAGTTCAAAAAAATCTTCTGTGCAGCTTCTTCTTCTGTCAGTGCAAATTCTTTCACGTACACACCGGCAGGATTTTCGTCTGGCACGTATGGCGGATCAAATGGAATTGGATAACGAACATTGGTATACTGGCAATGGTCATATCCAAGAATCTGCCAGCAGCTTGGTACTGGAATGGTATCGTATCCTTTTGTGCAGGCATCTTTTTCTACACAAGTTTCTGGTACATCGTGATAGCTTTCATAGAATTTGAATTTCCAGTCTGCACCATTTAAATTGATCGCACGAGAAGTGGTAAGCATGTCTGCATCCCATGCTTCCTCGCTATTTTTACATGGAACATAATACGCTCTTAATTCTTCTGTTCCGATATGCAGAGATTCTGGGTCTTGAAAATAATTTGGAAGTCTCATATGCATTCTCTCCTTATCATTTATACTATTCAGCAAAGTATCCATCCTCTTTTGCCCCTAACCGAATACTTGCTGAACTGTTTTTGATAAATTTATTATAAATTATCATTTCAGAAAAAAGTATAGTATGATAAACTAAAAAATATAAATTTTCGAAACACAGGAGAATGCCATGTCCATCTATTTTGAACTTTCCATGCAGGAACTTCCACTGACCATCGATACCATCGGAAATCACTGGTATCAGCAGCCTACCCACCGTCTGAAAGGCTTTCCTTTCTATCACTGGTTACAGACAGAAACCGGACAGGGAATTGTGGAGATAGCCGGAGCAAAACTCACCTTAAATCCAGGGGAAGGTCTGCTCATTGCTCCCAATACCCCTCACCATTATCATAATATTTCCGCTGATTGGTATACTTCCTTCGTAACTTTTGGTGGTACATTGGCAAATGATATCCATAAAATATGTGGCATTTCCTCTTATCTTTTCGTAAATGCACAAGATGGCGTATTTTTCCAAAACTGGATTGATAACACCATTGATGCCTACACCAACGGCGAATTGGATGACTTGACACTTTCTTCTTATTGTTATGAATTTTTGATGCACCTGTCCAGAAGATATGTGGCGGATTCTCACAAAACAAACCCTTTATATCTGCAGTACATCGAACCGATAATAAAGAAAATCGAAACTTCCTATGCCGATCCTCTGGACGTAGACGAACTGGCACTTGAAGTCCATGTGACACCACAATATTTAACCAGACTTTTTCAACGATTCACTGGTTATTCTGTTCGAAGCTATATCACGAGATATCGAATCAACCAGGCAAAAGAAATGTTAATAGATAAGCCATACCATACGGTAGAACAGATTAGTTTTTTATGCGGATATAATGATGTGAGTTATTTTATTTCTGTTTTCAAAAAGCAGACAGGGATTACGCCAAAACAGTTTCGGAAGATGTATGGGGTGCGAGTGAATGTGCATTAAAACAGGAGTATACCTTCCGATATACTCCTGTCCCTCTCAAATTCTATTTCTCCGCTGTCACTTTTTTCATCGCCCATATTGCTCCCAACAATAAAATCGGGAACACAATTGCGAACAGTAATCCCATCTTCAACTGATCATCAAACAATCCGGAAACAAATCCTACCAGTCCAGGAC
>JAXJUX010000041.1:0-9371 GCA_036308845.1 Ruminococcus sp. | reverse complement strand
TTTGAATAATACAAAAAACGGAGAACAACATGATTAATTTCTTAAAAGAAGCAGCCCATGTCAAACCATCGCAAAAGCAATTGGACTGGTTTGATATGGAATATTATGCATTTATACATTTTGGTGTAAATACGTTTACAGATAAAGAATGGGGAGACGGAACTGAGGATGAAGCAATCTTCAACCCGGTAAAACTAAATTGTGACCAATGGGTCGAGGCAATCAAGGCTGCCGGAATGAAAGGAATGGTATTGACAGCAAAGCATCACGATGGTTTCTGTCTGTGGCCTTCTAAATATACAGAACATTCCGTAAAGAACAGCCCAATAAAAATAGATGTTGTAAAAGAAGCAGCAGGAGCGTGCAAAAGAGGTGGAATCAAATTTGGATTTTACTTGTCTCCATGGGACAGAAATTCCAAATACTACGGAACACCGGAATATAATGATTACTTTTGCGATCAGTTGACTGAACTTTTGACGGAATACGGAGATATCTTTTACGTCTGGTTTGATAATGCATGTGGCGAAGGTCCAAATGGAAAGAAACAGGAATATGACTTTCCAAGATATTTTGAGCTGATTCATAAATATCAGCCAAATGCAGTAATTTTCAATGATTTTGGACCGGATATCCGTTGGTGTGGAAATGAAGCTGGTGTGCCAAGACATGAAGAATGGGCAGTCGTACCGTCAGAACTTTGTCCGTATGCTAAGATTCAGACTGGTCCAGGACCAATGGCATCTGAGGGTAGTCTGGAATGGATGTACAATACAGGAAATGAAATCGGAACATTATCGAATATTTTGTATTCCAAAGGTCTGGTGTTTACGCCTTCTGAGTTCGATATGTCGATTCGTCCGGGTTGGTTCTGGCACGAAGAAGAAGAACCACATGCGCTGCGGCGTTTATTTCATACCTATCTGACAAGTGTTGGCGCAAATGCATGTCTGCATTTGAATATTCCACCGACTCGTGAGGGGCTTTTGGATGAAAGAGACGTCAAACGTCTGAAAGAACTGAGAGATTTGCTGGATGAAGAATTTGGAAATCAGATTGCAGCGGATATTGAGAAAGAAGTAGATGCGCCGGAGACCCAGCCGGTGTATACGATTACATTGGAAAAAACAGTAAAATCTATCAAATATATCGTCTTAAGCGAAGATATTGCACAGGGACAACGAGTGGAAAGTTTCCGTGTGATGGCTGAATTTGCCAGTGGCAGCCAATATCCGCTGTATCAGGGAAATTGTATCGGACATAAGAAAATTTGTCAGTTACAGGATCCATTTGAACAGCAGAATCGATTATTGGATGACAGAAAGGAAAGGATTTCCAGAATCAAAGTGCAGATTACTGCGGCAAGAGACGAAGTCCTGATGAAAGAGATAAAAGTCTACGAATAAATAAGAACTCGTACTTTGGTATTACTATGCCGTGAAAAATATGCAATATTTAGGCTTAGATTGCTGCTATGAAACAGAAATAAAAAGGTTGATATAACTAATCTCGAACGTCCCTACATAGAAATGGCTTCCATGTAGGACCGTTCTCTTTTTCAGTGCGTTTCTGCAGTACCCCCATTGGTCATTTGGGAAAAATTGAATCTACCGCAGCACCCTCACTTCAAAAGCAGTCGTCTGCGGCGGAATACTGGCAGTCATAAAATTCGCATGATTTACCCGTACCCGCAAGCCCGGAACCAATTGATTAAAATTCATCGGACGACCAAATATATCGAAAATCTGAGCATCCATCGGAACATTGAACTGAATCAAAGAGGATGGATTGCCATCCTGAACAGTCGTGAAGTTACGATTGTTTCGGTTGATGGTAACAATTCTTCCAGTTGTGGTATTTTGATTGGATGGTCTGCTGACCACTTGAATGACAAAGGCGTTGGATTGCGGAGGAATGCTTCTTGTCATAGCAGAAGAAAATGTAGCATTTATAATCATGCCTCGCATCAGGCGGGAAGCGGGCATTCGATTTCCAAATTCATCCAGTGTAATGGTATCCCTTCCAGCGACTAAACGAATCGTATCGTTTCTTCTCTGGCAGTTGAAACAATCAGAATACGTCACAGTTACAAGTGTTGTATCCCGGTCTCGGTCTACAGAGTCGATGATGCCGTTGGAAAAGGTACTGATGGTATTATTTATAAAGGAACGGTCCATAGATACCTGCATATTCTTTTTAGTATATGGTATTCGGGGATGGGAATTGTGTGAATGAAATCCCCACTTCAAAGAAAAACTAGAAACCCACACAAAAATGAATTATAATACAAGAAACAAGTACAATCGGAGGTCTCTATGAAGTTTAATCATGAACTGGTAATTCCCAACGAAGACCTTCCTTTTAAAATGTTTCAGTTCGAGGGAAAGGAAGGCAATTATTTTCGTGACAAGCACTGGCATCAGTCTGTGGAAATTTTTGCGGTCTTTGAAGGGGCGCTTACCTTTTATTTGAACGATGAAACGTATCCGTTGGGGGCGGGGGAATTTGTGATTGTAAATTCCAATGAAATTCATTCCATTGATTCGCCGAATCCAAATGATACGATGGTATTGCAGATTCCGCTGAAAACTTTTCAGGAGTACTTTACAGGGGAAGAATTTATTCATTTTACACATGATTCCAGAAAGCAGGATCAGGAAATGATGGGGCTGATTCGGCAGATGCAAAGGGTGTACGATGGTAAAAAATGCGGCTATGAAATGATGGTAAAAAGTCAATATTATATGCTGTTATATTTGTTGGTTTCCAAATACAGGGAGCTGCAGGTAACACCGGATATGCTGAAGAAAAATAAACAATTGAATCGGCTGTCGCAGATTACTTCTTACATAAAAGAACATTATGAAAGTGAATTGACCTTGGAAAGTGTAGCGGAAATTTTTGGGTATACGCCGGCGTATTTATCAAGAATGTTCCAGAGATATGCAGGAATCAATTACAAATCTTATCTGCAAAATATACGCGTGGAAAAAGCCTTTCAGGAATTGGCAAATACAGAACATACGATTAGTGAGATTGCACTGAATCATGGATTTCCAAACAGCAAGGCGATGAGCCGGGCATTTTTGAAAAGATACGGAATTGTACCAAGTGAATACAGAAAAAGAATAAAAAAGCCAAAAAATTGACATTGATTGGATAAGTTATTGGTCGCTGAAAAAGCAAGTTATTGATATGATAATCTCATGAAATACAAGAAACCTAACATTCAAATAATGTCAATTTTTTGTCTTTAAAGTAAGATGCTTTAGAAGGGAAAAAGAGGGAGGAAAACTATGTTATATATTGGGATTGACCTCGGTACATCAGCGGTAAAATTACTCTTGATGAATGAAAAAGGACAGATTCAGAAAATTGTTTCCAAAGAATATCCATTATATTTTCCGCATCCAGGCTGGTCGGAACAAAATCCATACGACTGGTATGAAAAATCCGTGGAAGGTATGAAGGAACTTCTGGAGGATTGCGATAAAACACAGGTAGCTGGCATCAGTTTTGGAGGTCAGATGCATGGACTTGTGGTATTGGATGAAAAGGATCAGGTGCTTCGTCCTGCGATTTTGTGGAACGACGGACGTACAGGAAAAGAAACCGATTACCTGAATGAAGTGATTGGAAAAGAAAAATTATCCGCATATACTGCAAATATTGCCTTTGCAGGATTTACTGCTCCAAAGATTTTGTGGATGAAGGAAAATGAACCGGAATTGTTTGCGAAAATAGCAAAAATCATGCTGCCAAAAGATTATCTGGCATATCGTTTGTCTGGCACACACTGCACTGATTATTCCGATGCTTCCGGTATGCTGCTTTTGGATGTGAAAAATCGCTGTTGGTCTCAGGAAATGATGGAAATTTGCGGTGTAACAAGACAGCAGCTTCCGGATTTATATGAAAGTTATGAAGCCGTTGGTACATTAAAACCAGAATTGGCAAAAGAATTAGGTGTATCAGAAAACGTAAAAATCGTAGCCGGAGCAGGAGATAACGCGGCAGCAGCCGTTGGTACCGGTACGGTTGGCGATAATATGTGCAATATTTCTCTGGGAACCAGCGGAACCGTTTTCATTTCCTCTGCCAACTTCGGTGTGGATGAAAACAATGCACTGCATTCCTTTGCTCATGCAGACGGTCATTATCATTTGATGGGATGTATGCTCAGCGCAGCTTCCTGCAACAAATGGTGGATGGATGAAATCATTGGAACTAAGGAATATGCCGAAGAACAGAAAAATATCAAGAAATTGGGAGAAAATAAAGTATTTTTCCTTCCATACCTGATGGGTGAACGCTCCCCACACAACAATCCAAATGCAAGAGGTACATTTATCGGCATGACCATGGATACCACAAGAAGTGATATGACACAGGCCGTTTTGGAAGGCGTTGCATTTGCACTTCGCGATTCTTTTGAAGTTGCAAAAAGTCTGGGACTTCAGATCGAAAGAACAAAGATATGTGGCGGTGGTGCTAAGAGCCCACTGTGGAAAAAGATCATTGCCAACGTGTTGAATGTGAAAGTTGATGTACTGGCAAGCGAAGAAGGACCTGCACTTGGCGGTGCAATGCTGGCGGCTGTTGCCTGTGGCGAGTTCGCAAGCGTGGAAGATGCAGCACAGAAACTGGTTCACGTGGTGGAAACGGTAGAACCGGAAACAGAACTGGTAGAAAAATATGAGGCAAGCTATCAGAAATTCAAAGAAATCTATCCTGTGTGCAAACCACTGTTTGAAATTATCAAATAAAAGACGAAACTTACACTAAAAAATATAAACATATTTAAGGAGGATTTAAAAACATGATGAACATTCCTAACGTAAAAATCGGTATTGTAGCAGTAAGCCGTGACTGTTTTCCAGAATCTTTGTCTGTAAACAGAAGAAAAGCACTGGTAGAAGCGTATCAGGCAAAATACGATGGCGCAGATATTTATGAATGTCCTGTTTGTATCGTAGAAAGCGAAATTCATATGGTACAGGCACTGGAAGATGTAAAAGCAGCAGGCTGTAACGCACTGGTTGTTTATCTTGGAAACTTCGGACCTGAAATCTCCGAAACACTGCTTGCAAAACATTTTGATGGACCTAAAATGTTCGTGGCAGCAGCAGAAGAAAGCGGAAATGATCTGGTACAGGGACGTGGAGATGCTTACTGCGGTATGCTGAATGCAAGCTATAACCTGGCACTTCGCAATATCAAAGCATACATTCCGGAATATCCAGTGGGAACTGCAGCAGAATGTGCAGATATGATTCATGAATTTTTACCAATTGCAAGAGCAATCATTGGTCTGTCTGATCTGAAAATCATCAGTTTCGGACCTCGTCCATTGAATTTCCTGGCATGTAATGCGCCAATCAAACAGTTGTACAATCTGGGCGTAGAAATCGAAGAAAACTCCGAACTTGACCTGTTTGAAGCTTTCAACAAACATGAAGGCGACCCAAGAATCCCAGAAGTAGTTGCTGATATGGAAGTAGAATTGGGAGAAGGAAACAAAAAACCAGAAATTCTTGCGAAATTGGCGCAGTACGAACTGACACTGTTAGACTGGATCGAAACACACAAAGGATACCGTAAATATGTGGCATTGGCTGGAAAATGCTGGCCTGCATTCCAGACACAGTTTGGATTTGTTCCATGCTACGTAAACAGCCGTCTGGCTGGCAGAGGAATTCCAGTATCCTGTGAAGTTGATATTTATGGTACATTGAGTGAATTTATTGGAACATGTGTCAGTGATGATGTAGTTACACTGCTTGATATCAACAATACAGTGCCTTACGATCTGTACGAAGAAGATATCAAAGGAAAATACAACTACACAGCACATGATACATTTATGGGATTCCACTGTGGAAATACAAGCTCCAAGAAACTGACATCCTGCCAGATGAAATATCAGATGATCATGGCAAGAAGCCTGCCAGAAGAAGTGACACAGGGAACACTGGAAGGTGATATCGTACCTGGTGACATCACATTCTTCCGTCTGCAGAGTACAGCAGACAACAAACTTCGCGCTTATGTGGCACAGGGTGAAGTCCTTCCTGTTGCAACACGTTCTTTCGGAGGCGTTGGTATTTTCGCAATTCCAGAAATGAAGAGATTCTACCGTCACGTTCTGATTGAAGGAAATTATCCACATCACGGAGCAGTTGCATTTGGACACTTTGGAAAAGCACTGTACGAAGTATTCAAATACATCGGCGTAGATGTAAATGAAATCGGATACAATCAGCCAGCAGGCGTGAGATATCCAACAGAAAATCCATTTGCATAAATGAGGCATAAAACAGAAATTTGTGCATAAAATAGTTGCAACCCTACCGATAATGAGGTAAAATTTAGAAAAAGTGTACGTGTTATTGGACAATTACATATTTTCCGTAAGAGGGAGTAACTGGCATATTTGATATGTATCTTCTGTCGTCAGTACGATAACAGACCGTGGGTTGTGTTATCCGTAGAAGATTGAAATGGTGAGACTTTTACTACAATGCAAGTTGTAGTAGGAGTCTCTTTTTTTATTTCCAGGAAAATAATACTGTCGTGGTTCACGTACCAACACATATCGTAAACGATATGCAGTCTCGCTGATAAAAAGGAGGAAAAGTAATGGAATTTTTATTTGAAGGTTTACTGATGATCACCTGGAAGGAAGTGGTGATGTACGGAATCGGTATTTTGCTGATCTGGCTTGCAATTAAGAAAAATTACGAGCCATCTTTACTTTTGCCAATGGGATTTGGTGCGATTCTCGTCAATCTGCCGCAGACAGGGGTTTTGAATCAGGTGCTGTCGGGCGTTGGAGAAACGCAAGGAATTATCGAATGGCTGTTTGAAGTGGGAATCGAAGCTTCCGAAGCGATGCCGATTTTATTGTTTATTGGGATTGGTGCCATGATTGATTTTGGTCCATTGTTATCCAATCCGAAAATGTTCTTATTTGGTGCGGGCGCACAGTTTGGTATTTTTGCAGCAATTTTATTGGCTGTCTGTCTTGGATTTGATATTAAAGACGCAGCATCCATCGGTATTATTGGAGCTGCGGACGGACCCACTTCCATTTTAGTATCACAGATTTTGAAATCCAATTATATTGGGGCGATTGCAGTCGCGGCATATTCCTATATGGCACTTGTTCCGATTATCCAGCCAATGGCGATCAAATTAGTAACGACAAAAAAAGAACGAATGATTCGTATGAAATATGAACCAAATTCTGTAAGCAAAACTGTGAGAATTGCATTTCCAATCGTAGTTACATTTATCGTTGGTCTGATTGCACCATCATCGGTTGCGTTGGTAGGATTTTTGATGTTTGGTAATCTGCTTCGCGAATGTGGCGTGCTGGATTCTTTATCCAACGCAGCGCAGGAATATCTGTCCAATTTGATCACGGTACTTTTGGGAATCACGATTTCCTTTAGTATGCAGGCAGAAGCATTTGTAAATGTAGAAACTTTGTTGATTATGCTCATTGGTTTGTTTGCATTCGTATTTGACACCATCGGTGGCGTAATGCTTGCGAAACTGGTCAATTTGTTCTCAAAAGAAAAAATCAATCCAATGATCGGTGCGGCTGGTATTTCCGCATTCCCGATGTCATCCAGAGTTGTGCAGAAGATGGCGATGGAAGAAGATCCGGGCAATGTGATTTTGATGCATGCTGCCGGCGCAAATGTTTCCGGACAGATTGCTTCGGTAATTGCAGGCGGTATGGTCATTAATCTGGTAACTTCGTTTCTTGGCTAAGGGAGGATGAAACATGGTAGAAAATATTTTGATTGCGTTAGAAATTATGTGGAAAGGAATGTTGGGCGTCTTTGTTGCAATTTTACTCATCATGCTGGTGGTATGGCTGTTGGGAAAAATCAGCAAATAGTTCGATGAATTTCCAGAATAGGTTGAAATTTCCAGAAAATTGTAGTAAAATCATTGTATTCTAACATTGAAAATACGTTTTGAGATGGAAGATGCAGGGACAATTTTATTTATAACAATGTAGTATGCGGCGCAAAAGAAGATTCTGATGTGGCTGGATCGTACAGAGATAAATGATAGGAAAAATGCACGTGTAGGATAACGTGTTTTCGTGGACTGTATCTTTTGAGGTACAGTCCTTTTTATATGCGCAGCTCGCGGAAAGGAAGTTACTGCTTTGCAGTCCGCTCGCGTGCGGAGAATCTCGCATAGCGAGATTCTTATCTTTATTCAAAAGACCAAAGAGAAAGGGTACACACATGGAAACAAGAATTGCAGTAATCGGAATTGTAGTTGAAAACACAGAATCAGTAGAAGCTTTGAATGGAATTTTGCATCAATATGGCGAATACATCATTGGTCGTATGGGAATCCCCTACAGAAAATGTGGTGTGAATATTGTAAGTATTGCCATTGATGCGCCACAGGATATTATCAGTGCATTGTCAGGAAAGATTGGAAGACTGTCGGGCGTCAGCGCCAAGGCAGCATACTCCAATGTGGTGAACAAAAATGAATAAAAAAGGAAAAAGTGAATTATCAACGATCGAAAAAATCATATTAGTGCTTCTGCCTGTTGCAGCTGCAATCATTTGTATCGGGATCGGGCGAATTCGTATTCCGTTTTCGGATATTTGGATATCTGCGAAAGGGCATCTGTTTGGCGGTGCGCAAGTTGCGGATACGATTGAGATGACTTTGTGGAATATCCGCTTACCGAGAATTTTGCTTGCATTGCTTGTGGGGGCAGGCTTGTCTGCTTCTGGTTGTGCGTACCAGAGTCTGTTTTCCAACCCGCTTGCAACGCCGGATACTCTTGGAGTTGCCTCTGGCGCCGGATTTGGAGCGGCATTGGCACTGCTTTGTGGATTTGAGTTTATGGGCGTACAGTTAGTGTCCTTGCTGTTCGGAGTATTTGCCGTAGCACTTACGATGGCAGCTGGAAAAAACAAAGAAAAACGAGGCATGAGCAGCGTGGTGCTGGCAGGAATCATGATAGGTTCCCTGTTCAATGCGCTGATTTCTCTGGTGAAATTTTCTGCAGATACAGAAAGTGAGCTGCCGGAAATTACTTATTGGCTGATGGGAACGCTCAATGGCGCAGGATATGATTCTTTAAAATTAGGTGCACCATTTATCTTGGGCGGAATTCTGGTATTGCTGTTGCTTCGGTGGCGTCTGAATCTGCTGCCGCTGAATGATGAAGAAGCCATGGCGATGGGAGTCAATTTGAAAGCTTTGCGTGGTGTGACGATTTTTTGTGCCACAGCGATGACGGCCTCCTGCGTATCGATGTGTGGTCAGGTTGGTTGGGTTGGACTTTTAGTCCCACACATGTGCCGTATGAAATTTGGAAATAACCA
>JAXJUX010000040.1:0-1513 GCA_036308845.1 Ruminococcus sp. | reverse complement strand
TCATTAGGCATTTTCTTATAATCACCTACAGCAAACCAGTCTTTTCTGGAATCACTGGTTCCATTCTTCAAAATCAGATGCAGTTCTTTTATAAACTTTTCTGTCAAAGTTGCTTTTGCATTATCAATAATCATATCAATGCAACGGAAATGATTTGCTGTTTCAATCACATCGTCCACATTCAGCACTTCATTTTCTACACCAATGGTGTTAGTCTCAAAAATATATCTTGTCTGATCGTGAGTCAGACGGCTGCCCTCGATATGGTTTGAGTTATATGTCAAATCAATCTGTGTCTTATGATAAATGCCACCGGAATACTTGCTCGCTTTCTGCTCCTGCAGAATATCCAGCAACGTAACCGGCTGTTCCTTTTTCTTGTTGGAACGCTCCGGTTTCTCTGCATTTTCAGGAATATTCCAAGTCTTGCCGGTAAGAAATGCGCCTGGCACACGCCCCTGGGCACAGTAATTTCTGACGCTGCGCTCTGAAACATTCCACTTTTTAGCTATTTCAGTAACTGAAAGGTATCGCATCTGCTCTCCTCCGTTATAAATCGAATCTAAATTTACACTTATCTAATGTATAGTATACCATATTATCGGCAATAAATTCAATCATTTTCACCTGTTTATCCATCGTTTTTGCCGATTCCGGTATGTTTCATTTTTTGTCTATAATAAGTAAAGACTGGATACCACCTCTTCCAAAGGCAATATCCAGTCTTTTATTTTATGTAATTACTCTTCCATGACTTCCAGCATTATTTTCGCTCCCAGACGGAAGCTGTTCTGGAACAACAAGCACTCTGATATAGTTTGAAACTCCTGAACACAATCGGTATATTTGGAGAACAGTTCTTTCTGTTCGTCTGAAAATGTTGCTTGAAGTTTTTCTTCATTTTTAGTTATCAGTCGAAGTAATTCTTTGTACTCCTCATTGGAAAATGAACCATATTCCATCGGTTCAATATTGCCATACCAAAATTCTTCAAGTATTCTCATTACGCATCCTCCCCATAAACTAATTCGTGAAGGACGATTTCTTCGGCACGATTGTGAATACTGTTCATTGCCTGTACCCAAGCCATCTGATTGTTCTCTTTCAGTTCATCGTTTACACATTCTGCTTCCTGCATCTGCATGATAATCAGCTGCAGTCTGTTCTGCGCCTGTTCGTTAAGGTCTGCAAGATAAGTCCAGAGTTTTCCCTCCAGCACCAAATCATCGAACCTTATAGGGTTATGCTCCTGCAGATAATCACGATGCATACGGCCATATTTGCCGATAGAACGATTCTCCTGTGGAAGCTTCAGATCAGGAATAAAGTAATCCCCCACCTTTAAATATCCAAGCTCATTCTCTCCGATAACTTCATAATTTTTCTGTTTACTCATTTGTAAATCCTCCGTGATTTTTTGATTTTTCACGGCGATTTTTGGTTTTTTCACGTTCAAAACAGTACTGTCACATCAGGGATTTTCAAAAAATTTGGCGTACAAAATGGCGTACTT
>JAXJUX010000039.1:0-5988 GCA_036308845.1 Ruminococcus sp. | reverse complement strand
CCTGTCATGAATCTTTACAATATTCCATGCATGTCTTCCGCCGGCATCTCCCAAAACCACGATACTAGGAAGATTCACCCTGTCACACAACAATTTAAAGGCAAGTGAAATACCGTGACATACTGCTGTTCTTTTTACAAGTGTACCGTATGCATTCCAGGCATCACTCAAGTTAGACCGGTCAGGTTTCAAAATTTCCAGAGATTTCTGATCATATGTCACTTTTTTCGTAATCCAGTCAAAAATTCCTTTCTCACGAACCAGATCATCGACTGCTTCATAACCATGCGGGAAAATCTCTCTTACGATCGACTCAACCGTATCATTCAGCTCTCTTTCTTTCCTTTGGGCTTCAACATTATTATATATATATCCCAACGTTACTTTTACCTGAAACAACTCAATTTTTATTACTGATTTCAGAGGATAACAATAAAATAATTCCGGATGATCATTGTATACATATTCCAGAATATGTCTGTAATCTTTTTCCGTGTAACCCAGAATTTTCATAAATATAAATTCTCGCTGAAAATTTAGCATTGCCTTCTCAGCCACAATATAAAACTGCTGTCCATATTCATCCGGAATTTGATCCCGAAAAAAAAGAAATTTATTGTTCTGCATTGTTATTCCCTATTCCTATAAATGATAATACAATTAACATCATAATATCATAAAGCTTTTTTATTTACAATATCCTATCCTTGCGAACATAAAAAAGAGCTATCGCCAAAACGAATAGCTCTTTTCCCTCTCAGAATTTTACCAGTCTTCCATTGACCAGATATCACTCATATCACTAAATGTTATCTTTGTTTCCTCCACTTTTTTACTGACAAAAAAGTTTTCTTCATTTCCATAGTAACAAAAATAATGATCCGTTTTATCGTGAACAATATAAAAAGCATCGAAGAACAACACATGATCCTCTTCTATCCACTTTTTGATTTCTATACTCAATTCTCCATCAAAAATCTGTCCATCACTCATAAGCGTATAACAATTATCCAGAGTAATCAGAAAAATATTCTCAAAACTGCTGCACACATATGCTGTTCCATCTGGTGCTCCGGTACAGGACATTATATTAAACCCTCTTTCATGCTCTATCACAGACAACAGTTCTGCTTTTAATTTCTCAAGCTCATCTTTTCCTGATACTTTGTACTTCTCGTGTATTTTTTTTAAGTTTTCCAATGCATATGCCGACAAACAGCTACTACATTCTGATAACATAGAATATCTTCCTTTCGTAAACTTTATTCTTCCACTTCAATAAACCCAATTCTGGACAAGAGCCTTAGATCATTGCAAAATGTTCAAGAGCAGCTCGGATTGCATCCTCCTTTTCTTTCGGACACTGCGGCACTTTCTGTTTCTCTTTCTGAGAGATATTGTAATGCTCTCCTACATCAATGCCACATTTCCTCTTGATTTGGGAAATATATAGCGTTGATACCTTTAAGCCAAATTCTTTCAGCACATAATCCTTGATTTCCTGATAAGTTGCCTTTGACTCCGCAGATGTAATATTCAGTTCGTCCAGATCAAGGTCGACCTCTATTACATCATCCGGCTTTTGCGCGAGCAACGAGGCAAGCCGGGATGCTTGCATCTCGATTTGCCGACTGCCGTGTTCATCGAGACAAGTTTCCTTGTCTCGATGTTGGGACAAAAGAACTACAGTCTCGACGTGCACACTCTGTGGAAACATATCGCACCCTACAACTCTCTCTACCTGATATCCTCTTTCTCTCAAATACTTCAAATCTCGCGCCAGGGTCGCCGAATCACAGCTCACATACACAATTCTTTTCGGCTGCATCTTGACCATGGTATCCAATACGCTTTCCTCGCAGCCTTTTCGTGGTGGGTCTACGACGATGACGTCCGCATAGATACCTTCTTTTTCGTATTTTTCCGGGAGGACTTCTTCTGCTTTTCCTACGAAGAATTCCGCATTGGTAAAGCCGTTCAAGGCTGCGTTTCGTTTCGCGTCTTCAATAGCCGCCGGTACGATTTCCACGCCGTAAACCTGTTTTGCTTTCTGTGCCAGGAAAAGGGAAATGGTTCCAATTCCGCAGTACAAGTCCCAAACCGTTTCGTTTCCTTCTAATCCGGCAAATTCCAATGCTTTTCCGTATAATTTTTCGGTCTGAACAGGGTTTACCTGGTAGAAAGAAAGCGGCGAAATCTGATAAGAAACATTTCCGATTTTATCGGTGATGTAGCTCTGACCCCAAAGAGTTTTCACTTCACGTCCCAAAATGACATTTGTCTTTTCCTTGTTGATGTTCATGGAAATGCTTGTCATTCCTTCGATGGTGCAAAGTTCAGATACCAATGCATCTGCCGCAGGCAGGCGATTGCCATTAACCACCAGACACACCATGATTTCTTTTGATTGAAATCCATAGCGAATCAACACATGACGCACCAACCCTTTGTGTGTAGTTTCGTCATATGCGGAGACATTGTATTTTTTCATATAGTCCAAAACAATGTTCAGAATCTGTTCGTTTACATCCACACCCAGATAACATTTTCTGTTATTGATGATGGTATGGGTACGGCCAGCGTAAAATCCTGTTACCAGATTGTCTTCCTTGTCTGTTCCTACTGGGAACTGAGCTTTGTTACGATAGTAAAATGGAACTTCCATGCCAATGATTGGTTCCATATGCAGTTCTTCTTCTGAAAAGCCACCGATACGAATCAGGTTATTGCGGATTTTGTTATTTTTATATTCCAACTGTTTTTCGTAGGAAAGCGCCTGAATCTGGCAGCCGCCGCACTGGCGGGCATATGGACAAAGTGGTTCTGTTCTGTCTGGAGATGATTCGATGATCTCCATCAAACGGGCATATCCATAATTTTTCTTCGTTTTCATGATTTTTGCCTGAACGGTATCGCCGATTACTGCATCTTTTACAAATACCGTATAGCCATCCACTTTTCCAATGCCTTCCCCCTCGTGACCCATATCTTCAATATATACGGTCAACATATCATTTTTCTTGTATTCCATTCTTATATTCCTTTTATATAAATTTCCTACTTCGTTGTTTTTCGAATATTTGACTCAAACAGACGGTTGTATCCAAGCCAATCATTCTGGTCACCTGCTGCATCAAAAATTTCTGTAAATGTTTCCATCTTGGCATCCATGTTATCTGCCATATTCAATGCAACAGCTTCTACCAACGCTGGTTTTTTTGGTGAACCGTATTCCAATTCGCCGTGATGCGCCAGAATACAGTGTTTCAGCTCACTTTCCAGTTTTACAGGAAATCCTGGAATCTGACGGGCTGCGTCATGCACCATTTCAGCACCAATCATGATATGTCCCAGAAGCTGTCCATCATCTGTATAGTCATTCATTGGAAATGCGGATAATTCCTGTGTTTTACCAATGTCGTGCATGATTGCGGAAGTAATCAGCAAATCTCTGTTCAAAATTGGATATGTTTTTGCATAATGGTCACACAATTTTGTAACGCTCAAGGTATGTTCCAAAAGTCCGCCAACGAATCCGTGGTGTACACTTTTTGCTGCGGAGCTGAATTTGAATTTTTTCACCAATGCTGCATCATCTACATAATAATATTTCAGAATTTTTGCCAGGTAAGGATTTTTTACAGAGGCAATAAACTGCAGCAACTCCCTATACATTTCTTCAATATTTTTTTTGCTGACCGGCAAATAATCGGCTGGATCATATTCGCCTTCCTGTGCTTTGCGGAGGCGTTTGATGCTGACCTGAAGTGCTCCCACGAAACTGCTCACATCCCCCACAATATCGATGTAATCCAAGGTATCAAAATCATCGATTCCGCTGGAATTTGGATCCCAGATTTTTGCATCGATAGTTCCTGTTTTATCCTGCAAAATTACATTCTCATATGGTTTTCCATTTTTTGTAACAGCTGACTGTTTGTGTTTGCACAAATATACTCCACTGATTCTGGAGCCTTCATATAAATCTTTAATATATTTCATCATTTCTCCCTCTATTATCTATATTTCTTTTTTCCAATACATACCAATATATAAAAATCAGGAAAAAACCAGGCCGCAAACGCAGTCTGGCTATTTTCTCTTCTGTAATATCCCTATTTTATAACGCTCCAAGGGTTACGTCAAATACTATTTCCACATATCCTTCCGCCCCTTTTCGCATTGCCGATATTTTTATCTTTTCTCCTTTTGAACACTTGTCAAGAGCACGTCTTAGCTGACTCAATGTCTCTATGCTGTCATCACCAATCTTGACAATCACATCACCATTCTGAATGCCGCCAACCATGGCAGGAGAATCTTCTTCCACAGAATTTACATAAATCCCTTTTGGAATTCCCGTTTTTGCGGAAAGTGCAGTCGCAATATCCTGTCCGCGCACACCCAAGTATACACGTTCTTCATTGTTAGAAAGCAATTCAATCATTTGTTTCAATTCGGAAATCGGCAGTGCTGTTACAACACATTTATCCTCAGTCAAAGACAAAGACTGCACGATCACACCAACTACTTTCCCTTCCAACGAAAGCAGAACACCGCTTCCTTCTTTGTCACCCATAATATCGGTAACTAATATATGATATTCATTATCCACTGTAGTCTTTATATTTTCTACAGAAGTAACCATACCATAAACAACGGAACCTTTGTATCCGGTCGGACTACCAACTGCAAGAACCGGTTCTCCTCTTTGAATCAGTGCAGAGCTTCCAAGTTCCGCAATCGCAATCTTATCCTGCACTTCATCATCCACTTCGTCCTTATCAATTTTCAAAATAGCAAGACCTGTTCCTGCATCCTGTTTCTGAAAATGCGCATCTACCGTTGTCCCATCAATAAAGGTAACCAGAATACGATCCACTTTCTCCACTACACGGTATTCTGTCAGTACAAAATATTCCTTACCATTATCCGCTACCAGAAAACCGGAGACCTGCTTGGAATTCTCGAAAGAATTGTTCATCCAATCCACACTATTGGTAATCCCCTGTACCGTTACCAGTGCTTTCTCTGGCTCTTTCGCAGAATTAATCACGTCTTTGTATATGCTTCGGATATCTTCCATATTAGCTTCCTGATCTTCACTTGCAGAAGTGTTGGTTTCTTTCACTGACGTAGTTTCCGGAACCGGCGTCGGTGTCGGATCTTCCTGCGGAATCTCCACCTTCGGTATTTCCTCTTTCGGTTCAAAATAAGGATACACTTTGGCGAAGGTAATGGCGGCAATCGCACCAAAAAGAATGGCTCCTATCACACAAATACACGCACATATAACAAACTGTTTCGGCTGCCATCGTTTTTCTTTTTTTACTTCACGCAAAAAATGGTATTCTTTTTCATCTTTCTGTCCCATAGTACATTCCTCTCTCGAACTGGAATTTTACGTTAAAATATTTTAATTATTTTATCAAAAACATATGAACAAAATATGAAGAAATGGCGAATAATTTTTCCTGAAGATTCTCAAACTTCCAGTATTATTGACTTCGATTTTGGGTTATATTATAATTTTAGTAGCAATGCTTATTTGTAATTCGTGGAGAGACGGACGCAGATAATTGCTATTGCTTTTCAATAACAGGCCGCTCCTTCTCAACTCTTTTCTAAGATTGACTAAATTGACGCTCAGAAAAGTCTTCGCGCCAAAGTCAATCTAAGAAAAGGATTTTCGAACTCGCTGTTCCCAATGTTATTGAAAAGCAATAGCAATTATCTACTGTACTCTCCTCACGAAACAAATGGCGCCTTAAAAGTTAATTGTATGTTCTACCTTTCCTCAAAAGTCTACACCTTCGTGAACGTAACTTATATAGAAATGCGTAAAACATACATCAAAAACTATCGGGCGCAATTTGTTTCGTGTGGATGGAAGTATTCATATACCATTCCAAAGGCATGGGGCAAAGAGAGTCTGAAAATCCAGTGCTTACTAAGACTTTGGCGCGAAGGCGTTCCTGAGCGTCAATT
>JAXJUX010000038.1:0-2632 GCA_036308845.1 Ruminococcus sp. | reverse complement strand
TTGTCGGACGAATCACCGTAGACGACGTCATGGACGAAGTACGTGAACAAGCCGAACGCGACTACCAGTTGGCTTCCGGTCTCTCGCAGGACGTAGAAACAGACGATAGCGTTTTACGTCAGACATCAGCACGTTTGCCTTGGTTGCTCATCGGGATGTTAGGAGGTATCGGCAACTCCATGATTCTTGGAAACTTTGACACCACCTTCGCGGCTCACCCGGAAATGGCACTTTACATTCCATTGATTGGTGGTACCGGTGGTAATGTCGGTACCCAGTCGTCCGCCTTGGTCGTACAAGGTTTGGCCAATAGTTCATTGGACGCAAACAACACCTGGAAACAGATTCTAAAAGAATCGGTGGTAGCCTTAATCAATGCAACCATTATTTCCATGCTGGTGTATATTTATAACTTTGTCCGCTTTGGACCAACCGCTACGGTTTCTTATTCCGTATCGCTTAGTTTGTTCGCAGTGGTCATGTTCGCCTCTATCTTCGGCACACTGGTTCCAATGACATTGGAAAAACTCAAAATTGACCCAGCCATTGCAACAGGACCTTTTATATCCATTACCAATGACATCATCGGCATGATGCTTTATATGGGAATTACCGTCCTTTTGTCTTAAAAAAAGGACGGAACGATTAAAAAATAGTTTAAAAGTTATGAAATAAGAGATTAATTCGTTTATTTTGTAGAATGTATGTATATACAAAAATGATAGTTGACCTTTAATACCAATATGATGGACTCAAATGAAAACCGCCCTTTAACTGAAGCTGTCGCTCAAGAAACAGCCGAAGTAGCAGCAACAACAGTAGTTATTGCCACTTCTATCCAATCAAAGGAAGAAGTTATTGCACGTCTTCAAGAAATCAACCAACAGGAAGAACTTGCAGACAAAAACGAACTCGATGCTTTAAAGCAAGCATTCTACCGATTGCGCAATATAGAAGTAGAAAATGCCCGTAAAGCATTTGAAGAAAACGGGGGAAATCCCGAAACATTCACTAGCCCCAAAGATGAATTTGAAATACAATTCAAGGAAATCATGGGTTCCATCAAAGAAAAACGTAATGCTGCAAAAGCCGAAGAAGAGCAAGAGAAGCAAGACAATTTGGAAAAGAAATTGGCTATCATTGAACGCATGAAAGAATTGGCGGATTCACCGGAAGACGCCAACAAGGCCTATAACGAATTCAAGAAATTACAAGCGGAATGGAATGAAATAAAAAACATTCCTATTGCTAAAGCGAACGAACTCTGGAAAAGTTATCAATTACAGAGCGAGAAGTTTTATGACTTAATCAAGCTTAACAACGAATTCCGCGAATATGATTTCAAGAAAAACTTGGAAATCAAAGTTCATTTGTGTGAAGCTGCCGAAAAGTTAGCTGAAGAAGAAGACGTTATTTCTGCTTTCCATCAATTACAGAAACTTCACCAGGAATTCCGTGAAGCAGGGCCTGTAGCCAAGGAACAGCGAGAAGAAATTTGGAATCGCTTCAAGGCTGCTTCTACGATTGTCAACCGTCGCCACCAACAGCATTTTGAAGATATCAAAGAAAAAGAGCAGCGCAACTTGGATGAAAAGACCGTCATTTGCGAAATCGTAGAATCAATGGAATACGATAAGATGACCACCTTCCAGGATTGGCATGACAAGACTGAAGAAATTTTGGCCTTGCAAACCAAATGGAAGACCATTGGTTTTGCTCCGCAAAAAATGAACACCAAGATTTTCGAACGCTTCCGCGCTGCATGCGACGACTTCTTCAGACGTAAGACTGAACATTTCAAGTCTCTGAAAGGCAACATGAATGCCAATTTGGAAAAGAAGAAACAGATGTGCGAAAAAGCCGAGTCATTGAAAGACAGCACAGATTGGAAGACAACAGCTGATATTTTAACCAAACTTCAAAAAGAATGGAAAGAAGTCGGCCCTATTTCCAAAAAACATTCTGAGGCCATTTGGAAACGATTTGTTAGCGCATGTGACTATTTCTTTGAACAAAAGAGCAAAGCAGAATCTGTGCTGCGCAACGTAGAGCAAGAAAACTTGGAAAAGAAAAAAGCGATTATAGAAAAACTCAATAAAATCAACGAAGAAGATTCTTCCGACAAGAACGGCAATGTCATTCGCGATTTGATGAAAGAATGGAACAGCATCGGCCATGTACCATTCAAGGAAAAGGATAAAATCTATAAGCAATATCGTTCGATAGTAGACAACTTGTTCAAGAAACAGAACCTCTCTGCATCCAAGAAAAAGTTGAGCAACTTCAAATCTACTATCAACAAGGAAACAAACTTGTATCGCGAACGTGAAAAATTAGTCCGCGCTTACGAAAATATGAAAAACGAAATCAAGACTTATGAAAATAACATAGGTTTCTTGACAAGTTCTTCTAAGAAAGGAAACAGTCTAGTTTCAGAAATGAACCGCAAGATTGAAAAGCTGAAAGCGGACTTGGAATTGATTACACAAAAGATTGCCGTCATCGACGAATCTATCAAGGAATAAAATTAAAAGGGTGAAACTAGAAAGTTTCACCCTTTTAATTTTACCAACCTTATATAAAATAAAAAAGCGATAGAAACCTATCGCTTTCCAGTTGGACTACCAGGACT
>JAXJUX010000037.1:0-13879 GCA_036308845.1 Ruminococcus sp. | reverse complement strand
TGATTCACCCAATCGCTATGGAACAGGGTCTTACATTCGCTATCCGTGAAGGTGGACGTCATACTCCATTCTTCAACAACTACCGTCAACAGTTCTACTTCAGAACAACAGACGTTACAGGTGTTATCAACCTGCCAGAAGGAACAGAAATGTGCATGCCTGGAGATAACGTAGAAATGACAATCGAACTGATCCACCCAATCGCTATGGAACAGGGTCTTACATTCGCTATCCGTGAAGGTGGACGTACTGTAGGTTCAGGTCGTGTTGCTACAATCATCGAATAATTAAATATTTCGTGATTTAGTTATCATAACTTCAAATTATATGCCCCAGAAACTTCGGTTTCTGGGGTTTTTTGTGCATATAGATATTCCAGAATTTTTGATGAAAAAACTGAAGGAATATATGGATAACCTAGATGTCGAAACAGCCAGATTTTTCACGATGAAACGTCTGGTTGTTTTCTTGAATAGCATTAGTTGCTGTGGTATTATAATATTAAGAAAAAAATCAATATTGAATATTTGAAAGGAGGGGTATTATGCCAGATAATGTAAGCATCATAGTTTATAGATTTACAAAAGAATTGAAAAGAATACTGGGAGCGAAATTATCAAAAGTGATTGTGTATGGTTCTTATGCCAGAGGTGATTACAGAGAGAATTCAGATGTAGATATTATGATATTGGTTAAAATGTCTGATGATGAAATCCGACAGGTAAAAAATACGATATATGATCTTGCATTTGATTTTGAGTTAGGTACAGGTATAGATATTTCTCCAATTATAAAGAATGAAGACCAGTATGAATATTGGGTAGATACATTACCGTTTTATAGAAATGTAAGAGATGAAGGAGTTGTTGTCAGTGACTGATAAAAAAGTTGATTTGTGTGTATATAGAATGCAAAATGCGGTAGATACTTTAGGCGCTGCAAATTTATGTATGCAAAATAAATTCTATAAAGACGTTATCAATCGTAGCTACTATGCTGCATTTTATGCTGTAAAAGCTGTACTTGCGTTGGAAGAAAAAGATTTTAAAAGACATAAAGATGCAGTGGCATATTTTAATCAGACGTATGTTGCTACAGGAATTTTTTCAAAAGAAATTGGTAAGAAGTTAGGTCGCTTGAAAAAAGAGAGAGAAAGCAGTGATTACGATGATTTCTATATAGCATCTTTGAATGAAGCAACAGAACAAATGGAAACTGCAAAAATGATTGTTCAAGCAGTTCAGGAATATCTGATTGCTCAGGGAATTGGTGCAAAATAATAAGAATCTTTTGTGTAGAACCATGGTACTGTTTTGGTGCTGAAATTTTGAAAACTAAAAATTATGAATCAAAAAATGTGCAAATATGGAGATGAAAACGACTAAAATTGCCCCAAATTACAGGAAAAACACGCTGAATTGACCGTGAAGGTGGACGTACTGTAGGTTCAGGCCGTGTTGCTACAATCATCGAATAATTAAATATTTTGTGATTTAGTTATCATAACATCAAATTATATGCCCCAGAAACGAAAGTTTCTGGGGTTTTTTGTATTCTGCGAATAATAATTGTAATAAGAAAGTTTCTTTTACTCGTTAGGCTTTGATGTTATAATGATTGTGGAAAAACGTATAGACATTGCGTGAAACTATATGATATTTATAAGTAATATGGAGAAAGTGGGATATATAATGAAAAGTACATTAATCAAAGATACAACAAAAGCGGAACGAATTGCTCTTATAAAGGAATGGATTCCGATAGATGATGGTTTGGAAGATTGTGATATTGACTTATGGGATATGTATCGTGATTACATAGATGGAAAGAAAGAAATCGCAGAAATCAATGCAGAATTCCAGGCAGGTTTTTAGGAAAATGGAAGGCAAGAATCACATTCAAATTCCAATGTTTTACTTGAAAAAATGCAATATAGTATGCTATTGAAAGCAGATAATTGGGATTATTTTATGGATGCTCGTAATTTCGATAAAACATAGTGAATAATCATAGAAGGAGGAATTATAATGCAATATGATGTCATCATCGTAGGTGCCTGCACCGCCGGTACGTATTTTTCTGATTTATTAGGAAAAGCTGGTTTGAAGGTTCTGGTCATCGACAAGGATTCGGAAGAAAATCTTTGTAAAAGACTGGATATTGTGCATTTTACCTATGATTCATACAAGGAATTTGGAGTAGAGGAGCCGAAAGAAGGGGATGAAGATTTTGTACGCAATTTTGAGGTTTGCTATTCCAAATCAGCATTGAACAATCATTTGAAAACGAATTATTTAAAAGTGTCGGTTTTGCATCTGCCATTATTTATCAAGAAACTTCGTAAGAAAGCGATGGAGCATCAGGTAGAATTTCGTTTTGGTACGTGTTTTGATCATTTACTGCATGATGAGAAGAAACGAATTTGTGGTATCGCTACGAAAGACGGAGAGGAAATTCGCTCTCGTCTGGTGGTGGATGCTTCTGGTATCAGTGCGGTTGTTAGAAGGTCGATGGACGATCCTTATATGGAAAATTTTGAGACCGGACCGAGAGATAAATTTTATGTATTGTTAAAGTATGTGGAGCTTTTGGATAAAAATATCAAGATTACAGCAAGTACGGGTTGGCCATATTTTAAGGGCTGGATTGCGCCGCAGCATCATGCCGGTGGAGCGATTATTGGTGTGGGTGCAAACTTATCCTTTGATTATGCGAGAAAGTGTATGAAAAAATTTGAGGATAATATTCCATTACCGGAATATCGTTTGCAATATGAGGAAATGGCTTGTACACCATACCGCAGACCACCGTTTTCCTTTGTAACGGATGGTTTTCTGGCAATCGGAGATGCGGCTTGCCTGACGAAACCAATCAATGGTGAAGGAATCCCTTCCGCCTGGGTGCAGTGTACGCCGGCTGCGGATGTGGTCATCGAAGCCTTGAAGGATGGCAAATATCCTACCAAAGAAGCTTTGTGGAAAATCAACACCATGTATCAGCGTGGGGAAGGTGCGGCGTATGCTGGAGAACGTGCTATGTTGATTGGTGCTGTGGACATGGCTCCAAAGGATAATGATTATATGTTCGAAAAGGGAATTGTGTTCCGCTCCGACGATGAACCGGAATGTAAAAATCTGGTGGGAACTTTATTAAAAGGAGTTTTGAAAGGAAAATTCTCGGTGGCTGCTTTCCTGTCTTTGGTGAAAGCAGTTTTGAAAGGCATGAGTCTTGAGAAACATTATAAAAATTATCCGGAGACACCGGAAGGCTATCTGGAATGGGAGAAAAAAGCCTTGAAGTTGTGGGAAAAAGCCGGTTCTATGGCTGATACAGTGAGGGATGCATAAGCGAAAGCAGTAATTGATAATGCGGAAGAAATAGCATGATAAGAATAAAACGAATTGCTTCGGAGGCAGCGCTAAACGTGATAAGGATGACATAATTGCCGAAAAGGAGGATAAAAATGGGAAAAAATAAAGCAAAGCAGGAAATGCACCCAGTTCGGTTCTGGACCATCATTTGGGGAATGGGACTTGCCGGACAGTTGTGCTGGAATATGGAAAATCAATGGTTTAACACTTTTGTCTATGCGAAAATTTCCGGTGACGTAAACATCGTTACCTGGATGGTTATTGTCAGTGCATTTGTTACCACTTTGTCGACGTTTGTGTTTGGAACCATGTCGGACAGAATGGGAAAACGAAAAATATTTGTTTCTGTGGGATATATTATCTGGGGTATTGCTACGATCGTATTTGGTCTGACGGAATATGCCAGAGTCAGCGGAATCGGTATTTTGATTTCTTTGTCTGGATTTCTGGTTGTTTTGACAGATGCAATCATGAGCTTTTTTGGTTCTATGGGATGCGATGCCGGATATAATGTCTGGGTAAATGATTACACCAATGATTCCAATAAAGGGCAGATTGGGGCAGCGCTTGCGGCGCTTCCGGTTATCGGAACGGTTGTGGGAACGGTCGTTGGCGGAAATCTGATCAATATTGGAAATCCAACCGTAGGAACAAATGCATACGATCCGTCTTTGGATAATTATCAGCTGCTGTTTTGGACCATGGGGATTTTTGTGATTCTTATGGGTGTGATTTCCATGTTTATGATGAAGGATCATTCAGATTTAAGACCGCACAAAAACGGAAGTTTCAAAGAACAGTTTTTATCCGGTTTCCAGTTTAAAACATTGAAACAGAACCCACATTTTAAAGAATTGATGCTGGCTTGTCTGGTTGTATGTGCATTTTTTATTCCATTTAACTTTTATTTTGTACATATGGGAAACTGGCTGATTTATGATATTGGATTTACATCAGGGAATATGGGGCTGGTAGAAGGAATTGCCTTGTTATTTGCGGTTCTGATGACAATTCCATTTGCGAAAATGATTAATAATGAAAAAATTCCACAGGTATCTTTGATTGCGGTCCTGTGCAATGCAATAGGATTGATTCTCACATTCTTCTTTGTAAAATCACCGGAAGATGTAAATGGAGAAGTATTGCTTTCAGCAAAAAATATTCCGATTTTTATCTGCATTTTCCTGATTGGCGTAGGATATGTACTGATTACCCAGACAGGTATGATTTGGATTCGAGGCCTGTTCCCGGAAGAAAATCGTGGGCAGCTGGAAGGGCTTCGCTGCGTATCTTTTACTTTAGTACCAATGCTTCTTGGGACCTTGATTGGAAATGCAATCATCAAACATACACCACAGGTAGATATCAAATATGATGTATACGGTCATGTGATTGACGTTCCTCAGGAAAATCTCTATCTGATCGCGGGTGGAATGGTGCTTCTCACCTTGATTCCATTGTATTTTGCTGCGAAGGAGTATAAAAAGAGAGTGGGGAAATAGCTATGGAATATGAAGTAAAAAAGAAAACACTGCTGTTGGATCAGAATGGTCATCTGAACAAAAAAGGTTATGCGACCAAAATGAATTTCATCTATAACAGAGGAAATGTGAAAAGCTTTCCGCTGAAGCTGAAAGAATGGAATTTTTATCAGTTCATCAAAGATCATTATTCTTTGCAGCTTACCTTGGGACACGTGTCTTATATGTGTTCGGTTGCAGCGACTCTGATCAATCTGGATACAGGAGAAAAATATGAGTTGGGCACGATGAAACCATTGTATGTGCCGAATCTGGACAAAAATCCAGAGGAAGCATCGTTTAATGAGTTCATGGGAAAAGATTTTTACCTGTATTTTCAGGTGGCGGACAAGAAGCGCATGTTGTATGTAAAAGGTTCCAACAAAAAATACAAACATGTGGAAATCAAAATTGTGATGGAAAATGATTTGGATAACGAAAAAATGGGTTATTGCCACACCGTTTGATAAACCAGAGCAGTTTTATTTGAATTACAAAGAAAATTATTATCGCGGAACCGGAACGGTCCAGTTTGACGATCTGGTGGTTGATTTTGATGGATGTACCGGATTGATTGACTGGGGAAGAGGCGTATGGCCGTATTCCCATGAATGGTTTTGGGGAAATCTGACAGGTCATATTGACGAGGAACCATTTGGATTTAATATCGGATGGGGATTTGGTGATCTGAGCCATGCTACGGAAAATATGTATTTCTATAAGAAAAAAGCATATAAAGTTGGTGAGCTTTTGGTAGAACGGAATGAAAAGGATTATATGAAACCGTGGAAGCTGAGAGACAAGGAAAATAAAATCCAGATGACATTTACGCCTATCTATGATAATTACACACAAAATAAATATGTGGTGATTGATACGCACTGCGATCAGGTGTATGGATACTTTGATGGTGTGATTGAGACGGAGGATGGTCCAAAGGAATTTACGCATGTGCTGGCATTTATAGAACATGCGGTAAATAGGTGGTAATATGGTTGTAATTTGATGGTTGAGGTCTGCTTTCGGTGTGGGAGCAGACCTTTTTCCTATTTAGCAGGCGAAAGGAGCACTTGATGTTACAAATAAAGAATTTAACCATTACACATAAAAAAGATTTACGCGTAATCCTGGAAAACTTTTCGATGGTATTAAATCCAGGCGATAAAGCAGTGATGATTGGTGAGGAAGGAAATGGCAAGTCAACATTACTCAAATATATCTATAATCCGGAATTGATTGATGATTACGCAGAAGCAGAAGGCGAGAGGGTTGTAAATAAGGAACGATTGGCGTATTTGCCGCAGGAACTGCCAAAAGAAGATCGGGAAAAAACGATTTATGAGTATTTTTCGGAAGAACCGGTATTTTGGGAGCAGACACCGAAGGATTTGGGGAAACTTGCGAAAAATTTTCAATTGGATGTGGATTTCTTTTATGGAGATCAGTTGATGGGAACCTTGTCCGGAGGCGAGAAGGTAAAAACGCAGCTGATGCGCATTTTGATGACGGATCCGACCGTATTGTTGTTGGACGAGCCGTCCAATGATATTGACATAGAAACTTTGGAATGGTTGGAAACGATGATTCGCGAATGGGAGTTTGCTGTGTTGTTCATTTCTCATGACGAGACATTGATTGAAAACACAGCGAATATGATCATTCATATAGAGCAGATTAAGCGAAAAACCCAGAGCCGCTATACGATTGTCCATATGTCTTATGAAGAATATAAGCAAAATAGAAGTGATTTGTTTGAGCGGCAGGAGCAGCAGGCACTGAATGAGCGGCGAGAAAAGAAAATCAAAGAAGAAAAATTCCGAAAAATTCAGCAGAAAGTAGAACATCAGCAAAATACAATTTCAAGGCAAGATCCTCACGGCGGACAATTGCTGAAAAAGAAAATGCATGCGGTAAAAGCGATGGAACATCGCTATGAACGGGAATTTAAAGATATGACAGAAATGCCGGAACAGGAAGAAGCGATTTTCTTCAAAATGGGAGATAAAAATTCGCAAATGCCTGCCGGTAAAACGGTACTGGAATATACATTGGATGCGTTGTATACGCCAGATGGAACACAACTTTTGGCGAGAGACATTTTCCTTCGGGTGCGTGGACCGGAGAAAATTTGTATCATCGGTCAAAATGGCGTTGGCAAAACCACTTTGCTTCATAAGATCAAAGAGGAACTTTTCCAAAGAGAAGATATCAAAGTCGGATATATGCCGCAAAATTATGAAGAATTGCTGCAGTTGGACATGACACCGATTGACTATCTGGACCAGTCTGGGGATAAAGTGGAAAGAACGAAGATTCAAACGTTTCTTGGGGCAATGAAATATACGGCGGATGAGATGAATCATCCGATTGCAGAATTATCCGGCGGGCAAAAGGCGAAGATTTTACTCTTGAAAATGAGTATGTCTGGAGTAAATGTATTGATTCTGGATGAACCGACACGTAATTTTTCCCCATTATCCAATCCGGTGATCCGCAGGATTCTGGCAGAGTTTCCTGGGGCAATCATCAGTATTTCACATGACCGAAAATATATAGATGAGGTTTGTGATTGTGTTTACCGGTTGACAGAAGACGGATTGTCAACAGAGAGATTCCATGAATAAGTGCATTTAGTTCATAAAGAATTTAGAATAAATATCAACTCTCGATGTTCCATTAAGTCCGAAAAATGTGTATAATGGATATATGTGAAAAAATGGAAATGGAAGGATGATGAAATGACAATTGTTATTTTGGGTGTTGCGCTGGTAATTCTGCTCTGTGTGCTTGCGGAGAAGTTTTCAGACAGATTTGGTATGCCTGCGCTGATTTTATTTATGTTTATTGGTATGCTGTTCGGCAGTGACGGTATTTTTAAAATTCCGTTTGAAAATTTTAGTGCAGCAGAAAATATATGTTCGGTAGCCTTAGTATTTATTATGTTTTACGGTGGTTTCAATACCAAGTGGAAAGTTGCACAGAGTGTAGCCGGAAAAGCGATTACATTGTCTACTGCAGGCGTTTTGATCACTGCTTTGGTTACCGCAGCACTTTGCCATTTTATATTGAAAATGCCGTTTGCGGAGAGCTTTTTGATCGGAGCTGTGTTGTCTTCTACTGATGCAGCCAGCGTGTTTGCGATTTTGAGAAAGAAAAAACTGAACCTGAAAGATGGTTCCGCTTCTATCTTGGAAGTAGAGAGTGGTAGTAACGACCCTGTAGCTTATTTGTTGACGATTATTGCAATTGGAATGCTGACAGAAGGAGAAACTGGAAATATTTTCCTTACCATCGTGATGCAGATTGTGCTTGGTATTGCAATCGGTATTTTGCTTGCAAAAGTATCTGTATATATCATGACAAGAACCAGATGGATTTCGGAAGGTCTGGATACGATTTTTGTGATCGCCATGGTTTTGGCGTGTTACGGATCAACTGCATTCCTTGGCGGTAATGCATACCTGAGTGTGTATCTGTTTGGTATCATGATCGGTAACAGCAGAATCAAACACAAACAGAATCTGGTATCATTTTTCGATGGTGCTACGACATTGGCACAGATTTTGATTTTCTTTTTGATCGGACTTTTGACATTTCCACATCAGATGCCGGAAATCATTCCGACAGCGTTTGCAATTGTAGTATTCCTGACGGTTATTGCAAGACCAGTGGCGGTATTTTTACTGATGATGCCGATGAAATGCAGTGTGAAGCAGTGCTTGCTTCTTTCCTGGGCAGGACTTCGTGGTGCGTCTTCGTCCGTGTTTGCGATTACGGCGGTTGCAGCAGGTGTTTCTATGAAACAGGATTTGTTCCATATCGTATTTATGGTATCTTTGTTCTCTGTTTCTATTCAGGGTACCCTGTTGCCAAGAGTATCTCAGTTACTGGATATGTTGGATGATGAATCCGATGTACGCAAAACATTCAACGACTATCAGGAAGAAACATCCCTGCAGCTTATGAAAATGTACATACCGGTAAATCATGAGTGGGTAAATAAAAAAATCAAAGATGTAAATATTCCAACGGGATCTCTGGCATTGATGATTAAGCGTGGAGAAGAAACAGTCATCCCGAAAGGAGATACTGTGATTCGCCCAAGAGATAATGTAATTCTCAGTGTGCCGCCTTACAATACGAATGAAACAGAGAATTTGCAGGAGCGCGTCATCGAAAAAGGAGACAAATGGTGCAACAAACAGATTCGTAATCTGAAATTGTCGAAAAACGAATTGATCGCTATGGTCATTCGTAATGGAGAAACCATTATTCCGGATGGAAATACGGTACTTCTGGCAGATGATGTAGTCGTTATGTACCAGGAAGATTAACGTTTTTATAATATGAAATATGGAAATCAAAAGATATGATACAGGAGGAAGAATTATGGAATATATCACACTTGGAAAAACAGGTCTGAAAATCTCCCGTCTTGGTTTTGGGGGAATTCCAATTCAGAGAGTGGATGCTGTAACAACAAAAGAACTGGTGCAGTCCATGGTAGAAAAAGGAATCAATTATATTGATACAGCGAGAGGATATACAGTCAGCGAAGGCTTTTTGGGAGAAGCGTTGGAAGGTGTTCGTGACAAATTTGTGTTGGCTACCAAAAGTATGGCACGTACCAAAGAAGCGATGGCAAAAGATATTGATATCAGTTTGAAAAATCTGCGTACAGATTATATCGACCTGTATCAGATTCATAATATTCCTGTTGGTGAACTGGATGCAGTGCAGGCACCGGGTGGAGCGTTGGAAGCGCTGATGGAAGCCAGAGAAGCAGGAAAAATCGGACATATCGGTCTGACAGCACATTCTATTGAAACATTTGAAAAAGCAGTAGAGCTCCCATGGGTGGAAACCATCATGTTCCCATACAACATTGTGGAGCAACAGGGAAAAGAACTGATTCACAAATGTGCAGAAAACAATATTGGATTTATTGCAATGAAACCATTGGCAGGCGGGGCAATTGAAGACGCCACACTGGCACTTCGCTATATTTGCTCCAATCCAGATGTTTCCGTTGTGATTCCTGGTATGTATGATCTGAAAGAAATCGATCAGAACATGGCAGCATGTTCCAATACTACACCACTTTCCGATGATGAGCTTACATGTATGCAGGCAGTAAGAGATTTGCTTGGAAATAATTTCTGCCGTCGTTGTAATTACTGTGCACCATGTACAGCAGGCATCAATATCCCTAGTGTATTTTTGTTCCAGGGATATTTGGATCGTTACGGGTTGGAAGAATGGGCGAGATCCAGATACGCTACATTGGCTTCCAAAGCAAGTGCATGTATCGAATGTGGAGAGTGTGAAACAAGATGTCCATACAATCTGCCAATTCGCGAAATGATGAAAGATGCGGCAAAGAAATTTGGAGAATAAGAAATGAAAAAGAAAGTATTAATTGGCAGTGCTGTTTTGGCAGCACTGCTTTTCACAGGAATTAGCGGCAAATGCGTGTCCGCAGAAACAGAAGGAAAATCAGTGGATGTGATGTTCCTTCATGATACCCATTCTCATTTGAATGAATTTGCAACAGTAGAAGATGGAAAATCCCAGGTTCTCGGCGGATTTGCAAAGATTAAAACATTGATCAACGAGCAAAAAGAAAAAAATCCGGAAACATTGCTTTTGGATGCCGGAGATTTTTCCATGGGTACATTGATTCAGGTTGTATACGAAGAGGAAGCCTCTGAAATCCGTATGCTGGGTGATCTTGGTATGGAAGTTACCACCCTGGGGAATCATGAATTTGATTATAAGGCAAAAGGACTTGCCAACATGCTGAACAATGCAGTGGCAAGCGGGGATGAGCTTCCTGCGATGGTGGTATGTAATGTGGATTGGGAGTCTATGGAATCCGCAGGATTTACCGATGACCAGCAGATGCTGTACGATGCTTTTGAAAATTACGATGTACAGGATTACATTGTGGTGGAAAAAGATGGCGTAGAGATTGCCATTACAGGTGTGTTTGGAGAAGATTGCCTGGACTGTGTACCAAACTGTCCGCTCGTATTTGAAAATCCGGTAGAAGCAGTGAAAGAGACTGTGGAAGAAATTCAGGCAAATGAAGATGTAGATATGATTGTTTGCGTTTCTCACAGCGGAACCTGGGAAGATGAAGAAAAATCCGAAGATGAAATTCTGGCGAAAAGTGTACCGGAACTGGATTTGATCATTAGCGGTCATACTCACACAAAATTAGATGAACCAATTGTTCATGGAGATACCTATATCGTGTCTGCCGCAGAATATGGAAAATATCTGGGGAGTCTGACAATGAATCAGAAAACGGATGGCAGATGGGAACTGAGCGATTACGAACTAATTACCGTAGATACATCCATTGAACCGGATGAAGCTACACAGGACAAAGTCGATGCACTGATGGATATGGTAGACAGCAAATATCTGGAACAGTTTGGTTATACTAAAGACCAGATTTTGTGTACCAATGAGATTGATTTTGCCTCTTGTTCCGATACTTCTGAGCTTCATACAGAATTGAATCTGGGAAGCATTATGGCAGACGCCTATACCTATGCGGTGGAACATTATGCAGATGATAAAACAACCGTTGACATGGCGGTTGTTCCATCTGGAACCATTCGAGATACTTATGCAAAAGGAAATATTACCACAGAAAACGTATTTAACTCCTTTTCTCTTGGTATTGGAGCGGATGGAATTCCGGGATATCCTCTGATTAGTATTTATCTGACTGGGGAAGAATTGAAAATGGCAGCAGAAATCGATGCCAGTATTTCAGACCTTATGACAACAGCCAGATTGTATACCGATGGACTTTACTGGGCGTATAATCCAAATCGTATGATTCTTAACAAAGTGACGGATGTATATCTTTGTGATGGAAATGAACAGCGTGTAGAGTTGGAAGACGATAAATTGTATCGTGTGGTTACAGACTTCTATACTTCACAGATGCTTGGTGGCGTAACAGATTTGTCCTATGGTTTGTTATCTATTGTGCCTAAATTTGCAGATGGAACTCCGATTGAAAATTATGAGGATGCCATTATTATGGCAGACGGGCAGGAATTGAAAGCATGGACTGCCATCGCAAAATACATGGAATCTTTTGAAGATACCGATGGCGATGGAATTGGAAATGTGCCAGCCAAATACGATACACAGGAAGGAAGAAAAGTAGTAGAAGACAGCAAAAATATTATAGATTTGCTGAAAAATCCTAACAAATTTTTCTTTATGATTCTCGGTGTTGTGGTTGTGTTGGTTGCAGTACTTGTGCTGATTGTTTTTGGGATTCGTAAAGTGATTAAAATAGTGAAAAAACATAGAAGCAAAAAAGGGAAAAATTAATGGGAATGGTGTGAAAATAAAAATTTTTCACACCATTTTTTTGAACGTGCTCAATTTCAATTTATGAATTTGTGTTAATATGTTGAAAAATTGGGAATTTTACTATTGTCAAATAAAAAATGTGGTCGTATACTTTACGTGATTTTACACACAAGAAAGACGAGGGGGAAATTTATGAACACATTATTATCAGTTTCAGTGGCTCTTTTGGCAGGATTGTTGATGACAAGAGCGTTTAAACGATTCAAATTGCCATCCGTAACAGCATATTTGATTGCAGGTGTGCTGATTGGACCTTACTGCATTGGGGCATTAAACATTCAGGGATTGGGATTTCCGCAGATGGAAGATGTAAGCCGTCTGTCACTGGTTTCTGAAGTAGCGTTAGGATTTATTGCATTTTCCATTGGGAACGAATTTCGTCTGGAAGAATTGAAAAAAACAGGGAAACAGGCATTCGTAATCGGTATTTTTCAGGCATTGGTAGCTACACTGTTTGTTGATGTGGCGCTGTATATCGTACATGTACTGATGCCGGATAAACTGACACTTCCACAGGTGATCACACTTGGTGCCATTGCCACAGCGACTGCGCCTGCAGCTACGTTGATGGTAGTTCGTCAGTATAAGGCGAAAGGACCTTTGACCAGTCTGCTCCTTCCAATCGTAGCACTGGATGATGCGGTTGGTCTGGTGGTATTTGCGGTATCTTTTGGTATTGCAAAAACACTGGTAAGCGGTACGGTAGATATGGTTTCTATTTTGATTAATCCGCTGGTAGAAATCGTTGCTTCTCTCGTATTGGGAGCTGTAATGGGGTGGGTTTTGACACAGTTGGAGAAACTGTTCAATTCTAATACAAACCGTTTGAACTTGACCATAGGCATGGTATTTTTGACAGCATCTCTGGCTATGATGGATTTCCACGTGGGACCTGTACATGTCAGCTTCTCTTCACTTTTGACATGTATGATGCTAGGAACGGTGTTCTGTAACATCTGTCCATTGTCCGGCGATCTGATGGAAGCATCTGATAAATGGACATCTCCATTGTTTGCGTTGTTCTTTGTAATCAGTGGTGCAGAACTGGAATTGAGCGTATTTGCTGATGTGGCAATCGTAATCGTTGGTATCGTATATATTATTTTCCGTTCTCTGGGAAAATATTTTGGTGCTATGGTAAGTGCGAAAGCAACAGATTGCGCCCCATCTATTTGCAAATATTTGGGAATCACCCTGCTTCCACAGGCAGGCGTTGCACTGGGTATGTGTACCACAGCGATGCAACTTGGAGAACAGGGACATCTGATTCGCAACATCACATTGTTTGCGGTTTTGATTTATGAATTGTTTGGTCCACTCCTTACAAAACAGGCATTAACAGCGGCTGGTGATATCAAGCCGATGGCAGCGGAAGTTGCGGCTCGCCGCCAGATTAAACTGCATAATGCACAGAAGTAAGGCTTGTTTGTAATTCGTTGGGGGACGCAGATAATTGATACTCCTTTTCAAAAGCAGGCCGCTCCTTCTCAAATCTTTTCTAAGATTGACTAAATTGACGCTCAGAAAAGTCTTCGCGCCAAAGTCAATCTAAGAAAAGGATTTTCGAACTCGCTGTTCCCCAATGTT
>JAXJUX010000036.1:0-11694 GCA_036308845.1 Ruminococcus sp. | reverse complement strand
TCTTTTGTTAGTGGTTTGTATCAGGCTTATAAAAAACAAATATATGAAGAGGCAAAACTCACCATGATTCCTTATTTTGCATGGGCAAATCGAGGGGAAAATGAGATGAGAGTGTGGATGGATATAAGATAAAAAAGAACAGGGAGGGTTACAACTATGAAATTTTCAATTTTAGGACCAGGTGGCATCGCCAGAACAATGGCGTCCACCATTCAGAAATTAGACGGTGTGGAAGCATATGCGGTTGCTTCCAGATCTTACGACAGAGCAAAAGTATTTGCAGACAAATGGGGATTTGAAAAAGCGTATGGCTCTTATGAAGAAATGGTAAATGATCCGGAAGTGGAGCTGGTTTATATTGCAACACCACATTCTCATCATTATCAATATGCAAAATTATGTCTGGAACATGGAAAACATGTACTGGTAGAAAAAGCATTTACAGTAAATGCAAAACAGGCAGAAGAATTGTTGGCGATTTCCAAAGAAAAAAATCTTCTGGTGGCAGAAGCTATCTGGCCTCGTTATATGCCAAGCAGAAAAATGGTAGATGATCTGTTGGCGGAAGGAGCGATTGGCGAGCCAAGTTCTATGGTGTCCAATTTTGGCTTCCCATTGACGCATGTAGACCGTTTGAGCAAACCGGAACTGGCTGGCGGTGCGTTGCTGGATCTGACGATTTACCCAATCACTTCTGCGCTTATGGCATTTCATGGGGAAGTGGTAAATATGCAGACTTCTGCAGTCATGTCACCGGAAGGCGTGGACTGGCTGGACAACATTACTTTAACCTTTGACGATGGAAAAATGGCAATTCTTCATGGAAATATGCTTGCTATGACCAATTGCGACAGCGTCATTTTCGGAACCAAAGGGTATATGGAAATTCAAAATGTAAACAATTACGAAGAAATTCGTGTATATAATAGAAACAGAGAATTAGTAGGACGATATCCGGTGCCGGAACAGATTTCCGGATATGAATATGAAGTATTGGCCTGCAAAAAAGCAATCGAAGAAGGCCGAAATGAATGTCCAGAGATGCCGCACACAGAAATCTTGCGTGTGATGAAATTGATGGACAAAGCAAGAGAAGCATGGGGAATGAAACTTCCTTGTGAATAAAACATGAAGTGAGGAATCGTATGTCATTACAATTTGTTCTGGGAAATTCCGGTGCAGGAAAATCCTATGCATTATTTCAACATATTATCAGTGAAGCAGAAAAACATCCGGAGAAAAATTATCTGGTTCTGGTGCCGGAACAGTTTACCATGCAGACACAGAAGGAATTGGTAGGACTTAGCAGTAACCATGCCATTATGAATATTGATATTCTTAGCTTTCAGCGTCTGGCATATCGCGTCTTTCAGGAAGTTGGTGGACAAAATCATCCGATTCTGGAAGAAGTGGGGAAAACTCTGGTTTTGCAGCGCGTCGTTCAGGAAAAAACGGAACAACTGGGCGTGTTGGGTAATAATCTGAAAAAAGCAGGGACTGTCAGTGAGATGAAATCTCTGGTGTCAGAATTGATGCAGTATGATATTCACCCGGAGGAAATGGATGATTTGATTGAAAAATCAAAGGAAAAACCGTTGCTTGTGCACAAATTAAAAGATGTACAGATGGTATATGAAGGATTTGTGGAATATCTGAAAGATCGATACATTACCGGAGAAGAAGTGCTGGATGTGTTGTGTGACAAAATCGATGATTCACACTTAGTAAAAAACAGTTATGTAGTATTGGATGGATTTACCGGTCTTACACCTATTCAGAATAAGTTGATGAGAAAAATTCTCAAACTAGCAGAAAAAGTATGGGTAACCGTGACGCTGGACGAATACGCATCCAGAGAAAGGATAAAAAGTCCGCAGCATCTGTTTCACATGAGTGGGATGACCATCAAGAATCTGACGCAGCTTGCGAGGGAAGAACGTGTGGAAATTGAGGAAGACTGGTGGATTCATCCAGGCGCAAAAAGCAGGTTTTCCCAGGCGCCTGCACTGGAATTTCTGGAAAGAAATATATTCCGCTATGGCAATCGCCAATACAAGAAAGAGCAAGAAAATATAAAAGTATTTGTAGCTGCTAATCCAAAAGAAGAAATGCAGGAAATTGCCAGACGCATTCGCTTTCTTGTGAGAGCAGAGGGATATCGGTATGGTGATTTTGGTATTATCACCGGGGATTTGGTTTCTTATGGAAGTTATGCGAGAGGCGTATTAGAGTCCTGTGATATTCCTTATTTTATTGATGAGAAACATTCGATTTTGATGAATCCATTTGTAGAATATGTGCGTGCCGCTATGAATATGGTAGCGGAGCAGTTCAGTTATGAAAGTGTATTTCGCTATCTGCGCTGCGGATTGTCTTCATTGACCATGCATGAAGTAGATGTATTGGAAAATTATTGTGTGGCACTGGGAATTCGTGGATGGAAAAAATGGAACGAACACTGGGTTCGAAGATACCGTGGTATGGACGAAGAAGGTGTTGAGGAAATCAACAAAATCAAGGACAAATTCATACAGGAAGTGCAGGAATTTGCGGAGCAGATGAAAGGAAAAAACAGTACCGTAGAAGAACGCACTCGAAGTCTGTATGAATTTATCTGCCGATGCCACATTCAGGAGGCATTAAAACAAAAAGAAAACATGTTTGAAAAACAGGGCGAAATGGCTCTGGCGAAGGAATATGGACAGATTTATGGCATTATTATGAATCTGCTTGATAAAATTGTACAAGTACTTGGCGATGAGAAAATATCTCTTGATGAGTACCGGCAGATTTTGGAAGCCGGATTTTTGGAAGCAAAAGTTGGTATCATTCCGCCAACTGCCGATCAGGTATTAGTCGGAGATATGGAAAGAACCCGATTAAAAGATATCAAAGTTCTGTTCTTTGCAGGGGTCAATGATACGGTGATTCCAAAACACAAAGGTACGGGTGGTATTTTATCCGAAGCGGACAGAGATTACCTGGACAGTAAAGAGGTGGAATTGGCACCTACGTCTCGTGCTTCCATGTATATTCAGAAGTTTTATTTGTATTTGAATATGACCAAACCATCCAGACAGTTGTACTTGTCATTTACGAAAACAAACAGTCAGGGACAGGCCCATGGTCCCGCATATCTGATTCCGGCGATTTGCAAAATGTTTCCGGATATTCAGATAGAAGAAACGCATTTGGAATTGATTGAAGATGCAGAACAGGCAAGTCAGGCGGTTACTATTTTATTGGATGGTATGAGCCGTATGGTAAAAGAAGAACCAACCAATCAATGGAAAGAACTATTTTCCTGGTTTCAGCGCTCCCAGGAGTGGCAGGATGTTTGTGACCGCTGGTTATCCAGTGCTTTTATGCAAAAGCCAAAAGATAAATTGGGAAAAAGTGTAGCGCGGGCATTGTATGGAAATGTCCTTGATAACAGTGCTTCTCAGTTGGAACGGTTTGCTGCCTGCGCCTTTGCGCATTTCCTTCAGTATGGTTTGGAAATATCCGAGCGGCAGGAATACGAATTCCGTCCGGTGGATATGGGAAATATCATTCATCAGGCGTTGGAGCAGTTTTCCAAAAATCTGCGTAAGCACAGACTGACATGGAGAGAATTGACAGATGAGCAGAGAGAAGAACTGATTGATGAAAGTGTAGAAGAAATGATACACGATTACGGAAATACGATTCTGGAAAGCAGTGCCCGCAATCGCTATATGATTATCCGTGTGAAGCGAATTTTGAGAAGAACCGTTTGGGCGCTGCAGGAACAGTTGAAGCACGGCAAATACGAACCGGGCAAATTTGAAATTTCTTTTGCTATGGAAGATCAGCTGGAGGCGATTCATTTTGATTTGTCTGAAGAAGAAAAAATTCGCCTTAAAGGCCGTATCGACCGTGTAGATCGTTATGAAGAAGATGATAAGATTTATGTAAAAGTTATTGATTATAAATCCGGCAGTACGTCGATGGATCTGGTGGCGATTTACCATGGACTGCAGGTGCAGTTAGTGGTTTATATGAATGCCGCATTGGAAATGGAGCAAAGAATGCATCCGTCCCATACGGTAGAGCCTGCGGGAATGTTTTATTATCGTGTCAAAGACCCGTTGACCGAAGGGGATATGGACGATGATCCGGAAACCATTACCCAGAAGATTTTGCAGGAATTAAAGGTCAATGGTCTGGTGCGAAGTGAGGAAAAAATCATTCATGATATGGATGAAACATTGGAGCCTGGGAAAAAATCTCAGGTTATACCAGTTGCTTACAATAAAAACGGCAGTCTGGCAAAGACTTCGCAGGTTGCCAGTCGGGAACAGTTCCAGCAATTATCTTCCTATGTGAACTGGAAAATCAAAGACACAGGAAGACAGATTTTAGATGGGGAAGTGGAAATCAATCCTTATCAGTTAAGAAAACGAAAAGCCTGTGATTTTTGCGAATTTAAAAATGTGTGTGGATTTGATGGAAAAATTCCGGGATATCAGTTTCGGAAATTACCGGTATTTTCAGATGAAGAACTGTGGAAACATTTGGAAGGAAAGGAGGAAGCCTAAATGGGAGTCAAATGGACCGAAGAACAGGAACAGGTCATCCAGCTGCAAAACCGGAATATTCTGGTAAGTGCGGCGGCAGGTTCCGGTAAGACGGCGGTGTTGGTAGAGCGAATCTTAACGAAAATGACCAGACAGGAACATCCGGTGGATATTGATAAGTTGCTGATCGTGACATTTACCAGAGCCGCAGCGGGCGAAATGAAAGAACGTCTGATGGCAGCTGTGGAAAAACGGCTGGAAACAGAACCGGACAACGAACATCTGCAAAGACAGCAGACACTGATTCACAACGCCCAGATTACGACCATTGATGGTTTCTGCTCCTATGTCATCCGAAATTATTTTCATACGATAGATTTGGATCCAGGATACCGCATTGCAGAAGAAGGAGAATTAAAACTCTTAAAATACGATGTGGTAAAAGAATTGCTGGAAAAAGAATATGAGGAAGCGACAGAAAGTTTTCAGCAGTTTACAGAAGTGTTTGCGTCAGGGAAAACCGATGATCAGATTGTGGAATTGATTTTGAAGTTGTATGAATTTTCTATGAGCCATCCATGGCCAAAAGAATGGCTGGACAGTTGCAGGCACGTGTATGAGATAACAACGAAAGAGGAATTGCGGCAATCTGTCTGGATACAGAAAATGTGGACGGATGTGAGAAAAAAACTCGAACAAGCATTGGAGTGGAATCAGGAATTTCAAAGACTTACACAGGAGACCGATGGTCCATATATGTATGAGGAAGCAGTAATTCTGGATGGGCAGTATTTGCACAATCTCATACAAAAATGTGAAGAAATGGATCTGGATGGCTGCGCAGCTCTGATGCAGGGGTATAAATTCAAAGCGCTTTCCAGAAAGAAAGACGATACGGTTTCTCCGGAAAAGCGGGAGCAGGCAAAAATATGCCGCGATCAGTGTAAAGATATTTTATCTGATATCAAAGAACGCTATTTTTATGGAGACAGCAATCGAATTTTGAAAGAATTGGAACTTTGCCGGGAACCGGTGCAGGAATTGATTCGTTTAACAGAAAAATTTTCGGATTGTTTTGCTGAGAAAAAACGGAAGAAAAACATTGTGGACTTCTCAGATATCGAACATTTTGCGCTGGATATTCTGGTGAAAAAAGAAGGTGATACACTGGTGTACACGCCGGCAGCGGATGAATTTTCCGAGCGCTTTGAGGAAATTTTGATTGACGAGTATCAGGATAGTAACCTGGTACAGGAGACACTTTTGCAGAGTGTTTCCAAACTTCGTTTCGGTCAGCACAATATTTTTATGGTTGGTGACGTAAAGCAGAGTATTTATCGTTTCCGTTTGGCAAGACCGGAATTATTTATGGAAAAATACAACACCTATTCCAAAGAAGAAAGCGAATGTCAGAGAATTGATCTGCACAAAAACTTCCGAAGCAGAAAGGAAGTGCTGGCTTGTGTCAATTATCTTTTTGAACAGATCATGACCAGGGAATTGGGTGATGTGGAATATGATGCGGATGCAGCCTTGTATCCGGGGGCACAATTTCCGGATATGCCACAAAAAGAAATGGATGAGATAAAATCTCGAGAAAAAACTGAAAAACAACAGTGCGATTTTCACACTACAGAAGTTTTACTGGTACAGCAGGATGAGGAATTGCTGGAGGATGAACAAAGTGACCTGACCGCACAGGAATTGGAAGCCCGCATGATCGGAACACGTATTCTGGAAATCGTGGGGAAAGAACTGGTGCTTGACAAAGCCACCGGAACCTACAGGAAAGTCAGATTTCAGGACTGTGTGATTTTGCTCCGAACAATTTCCGGTTGGGGCGACAGTTTCGTGAAGGTTTTGATGGAAATGGGAATTCCTGCGTATTCTACATCGAAAACGGGATATTTCAGTGCGCTGGAAGTCGTGACAATACTGAATTATTTGCATATTTGTGACAATCCGATGCAGGAAATTCCATTGACCGGTGTGCTGCTTTCACCAATTGGAGACTGCTCAGCGACAGATCTGGCGAAAATCAAAGCCCATGCACAGGACAAAAAATTATATGATGCGGTGTGGAAGTATTGTGAAGATGGGGAAGATGCACAATTACAGCAAAAACTTCTTCATTTTAAGGAACTATATGAAGTAATCAGGGAACGTGTCCCTTATACACCGATTCATGAGTTGATTCAGTTGATCTTACGATTGACTGGTTATGAGCAGTGTGCATCTGCCATGCCGGGTGGGACACAGAGAAAAGCCAATCTGCAGATGCTTGTGGAAAAAGCGATCGAATTTGAAAAAACCAGTTATCGTGGATTGTTTAATTTTATCCGTTATATGGAACAGCTCCAGAAATATCAGGTGGATTTCGGGGAAGTCAGTACTATCGGTGAAAACGATGATACCGTTCGTATCATGAGTATTCATAAGAGCAAAGGTCTGGAATTTCCGATTGTTTTTGTAGCAGGGATGGGAAAACGGTTTAATATGATGGATGCCAATGCCGGACTTGTGATTCATCCCGATCTTGGTATTGGAATGCAGGGCATTGACCCTGAATTACGTGTGAAAATGCCGACAATGCTTCGTCAGGTCATTCAAAAACAGATTCGTCTGGAAAGTCTGGGCGAGGAACTTCGCGTGCTGTATGTAGCTTTGACGCGAGCGAAAGAAAAGCTCATTTTGACTGGTTCTATCAGTAAACTGGAACATCAGATAGAAAAAATATTATATATCGGGAAACGAAAAACACGCAAACTTTCCTACACAACCCTGGAGTCAGTGCAGGATTTCTGGGGGTGGATATTGCCGGCGTTGGTTCGACATCCGGAATTTTCTCATTTCTGGTATGAGGAAGATGTCAGTGAAAGAGAAGAAGTGAAAGAATATCCATTTGTTATAAAAAATTATTCGCTTTCCGAATTGGTGGGAGACGAGATGGAACGGCAGATTTCTCAGGAACAGCATTTGCTGGAATATCAAAACTGGGATGCGGAAAAAATTTATCATGAATCCATAAGGGAACAATTGGAGAATCGTTTTTCATACCAATATCCATATGCCTATTTGCAGGAAATCCCGGCAAAAGTAAGTGTATCGGAACTTAAAAAAGGTGACTGGGAAGAAATGGAAGAGGCCCAACCATTGGTGGAAGAAATAGATGACGAACCCATCGTTCCGGCGTTTATGCGTCAGGAGAAAGAAGAAATAAAAGGAGCTTTGCGCGGAACTGCATATCACCGGGTTTTGGAATGTCTGGATTATGCGCGTACAGATTCTCAGGAAATGCTGGCGCAGCAATTGGAAGAACTAGTTGATACCGGGAAGATGGAAAAAGATATGGCAGAATGTGTCAAAACAAGTCAGCTTTTGTGGTTTGTCAATTCCAGATTGGGACAGCGCATGAAACAAGCCGCGCTGAATCAAAAACTATGGAGAGAACAGCAATTTGTGATGAGCGTTCCTGCAAATGAAAAAAATGAGGCATGGACGGATTCGGAGCAAATGCTTGTACAGGGGATTATTGACGCATTTTTTGAGGAAGAAGATGGACTGGTGCTTGTGGATTACAAAACAGATTTTGTTTTGAAAGGTCATGAACAGGAATTGATTGACAAATATCAAAAACAGCTCTGGTATTACGCCCGTGTGTTGGAACGAGTGAGAACGAAGAAAGTAAAAGAAATTTATATTTATTCTTTTGCTCTTGGAAAATCCATACGATTAGATAAGGAGAAAGAAACATGAGATTATATGCATCCTGCATGTGCTGCCTGTTGGAAAAACAGGAATTGAAAATCCGCAAATGTACAGACGAAGCGAAGAAAGCGGAGTACTTAAAAGAATTGATGCGCTTGATTGGAAACAGTGGGGAGGAAGCAAATGCCCCATGGCTGGCATCTGAGATTTCAAAAATTTATGAGAAACATTTTCACGAAAAAGATGATTTTGGACCGGCAAAAAGAAAATTTAATCAGTTTGTCATGCAGATGGAACAGGTTCTGGAGCAGAAATTAATGACGCAGCCGGACCCTTTGAAAGCTGCCATGCTGTATGCAAGAGTGGGAAATTATATTGATTTTTCTGCAGTAGAACAGATTAGTACAGAAGAATTTTTAAGTCTGTTTGAACGGGAGCATGATAAAATTGACGAAATGGAGTATATCAATTTCTGTGCGGAACTTTCGCAGGCAAAGCACATGGTATATTTGCTGGACAACTGTGGAGAGATTGTCCTGGACAAATTGCTGATTCGTTTGCTGCAAGTACTCTATCCAAATCTGAAAATTACGGCAGTGGTTCGCGGCGGTGAGGTGGTAAATGATGCAACCATGGAAGATGCCAGGATGACAGGCCTGACAGAAATCGTCGATGTCATTGGAAATGGGGATGATGTGGCTGGAACAATCTTATCCAGAGTTTCACCGGAATGTCTGCAGATTATAGAACAGGCAGATGTAATCCTCGCAAAAGGACAGGGGAATTTTGAATCCTTACATGGTTGTGGAAAAAATGTTTATTATCTGTTTTTGTGCAAATGCGACTGGTTTATGAGAAAATTCCAGGTTGAGCGTTTTCAGGGAATGTTTGTGAATGAAAGAAGAATTCCGTATTTTGTGGATGGATCTCAACATTGATAGAACGGTAATTTTGAAGATAATATTTGTATAAGATATTCATAAAAAGGTCATACTCCAAGTGAAAAGGAGTGTGACTTTTTTATGAGTAAAAAGAAACCAATTAATTTAAAAGAAATGTCTCAGGAAGAACGCCTGAAATATGAAATCGCCGAAGAACTGGGACTTTTGGAAAGAGTGATGGAAGATGGATGGAAAACTCTTTCTGCGAAAGAAACCGGACGAATCGGAGGCATGATTACAAGACGCAAGAGAGAGCTTCAAGCCAAAGCTTCGCAAGAATCTGATTCCCTGCAGATGTAAGATGAATCCCATCCGGTGTAATGGTATCCACGCCCTGTATGTCGGCTGCAGCACGCAATTGCTGATTGGTCGGAACAAATAAGGCGTGGTATTTTTTTGCCAGTTCTTGGATAATATGACTTTCTGTTTCAATGTAATGCTGCCAGTTTTTGTACTGTGCCGGTGCATCAAACAGGAATGGTTCAATTAAAATCAGACGACTGTTTGTTGTTTGCGTAAGAAATTCCAGTATTTTTTCGTAATAATATGCAAATTCATCCGGAATGCGAGGTCTGTCAGTGAATACTTCTACGGGTATGTCGTTGACTCCGACTAAGAGCGAGATAAAATCACATGAATAATCAATCCCATCGCGCAGCAGCATACGAAGAACCTGCTCAGAAGTAAAACCATCCTGGCCCTTGTTGATCAGGGTCCAGGATGGAAGTTTCTGGGCAAGGAGATTTACATATCCGTTTCCGAGGTTTGATGTGGTAAATAAATGATAGGCATCTGTGATGCTGTCACCGAAAAACAGACAAGTGTGCATAAAATCCTCCCGAAATTATAAAAGTTTAGTAAGATCAAGTTTTAAGATACGGTCGATTTTGCAAAGAGAGCTGGCGTGATAACCATGTGCAGCTGACTCAAATAGTACATATAAATCATCACCATCCACATAAATCTGTTCCATTTTTTCCGGAAAATATACTTTTTCAATCATACTGTCTTTTTCCAGAAGTTTTTGAATGGTGTTATAATGCACCTGCAGAGAGGATGGGAATGGTCCATAAGACTGAGAAAATAATATTTTATTTTTATAAAAAGCCACTCCTTGCGCCTGTTCCGTAATAACTTTTACGTCGCAAGGCAGTGCCACGGGTGCCAGTGAATCGGAAGTTCCCAGAGGTTCTTCAGGAATCTCTGTAGCCAGTGTTCCATCTTCTGTGATTGCATATTCTTCCAGTACGCTGGAGGTGTCTTCTGCGAAATATCCTACGTATAAAGAACAATCATAATAAGTTAAAAAAGAGCTTCGGTTAATGGCATACAGATCATAAGACTGGGAATACGTAATTGGGGTATAGCCGTCTTGAAAATTATAATTTTCCAATTGGTTTAAGGTAATCGCATTTACTTGCGGAAGTCCATTGGAGGAACCAGCAATCCAGATATTCTGGTGAATAGGATCATAAGCGAGACCTCCTACATGTGCTTTATTACGGAGTACGATTTCTTTCACAAAATCATGAGATTTTTTATCGATAACATAAATAACCGAATTATGCGTGCCGGTAAAACAATAGGCACTGACAAGAATATAATCTTCCGTTACTGCGAGACCCTGAGGTGTCATGGAAGAACAAATGTCGGAAGAATTCTTTTGATTATAAATCTGTGTCTCTGTAGCTGATAAACCAGGAATTATATAAGTTCCGTAGTCAAGCTCCGTAGCCTTTCCTTTAAATGCGGCTTCCTTGATATCAGGATATAATGATAAGAAAAATTTTTGATGTGAAAAATCCACGGTGGATTCACAAGTCGTTGTTTTTGCAGAAACCGAAGGTTCATGAGATGACAGATATACATTGATATAATAAAAATAAGCACATCCGATACATGCCAGTACAAGAAGGCATAGGAAAAATCGAAGATGCTTACGCTGTCTTTTTTCTTTTTTCTCTTTTTTATCAATGTTTGGTTTTCTGGTTCTCATGTGTGGGGTCTCCTGTTGCTATAATAATATATAATATCTTATTTTTTTACAGGGAACAAGGTGGATTTGTAAAAATATTCGGAATTTTCTGGAATATGAAACAATATAAGAGAAAGTAAATACGAGAACTTGTTAAACTATGTAAAATGAGGAAGGGCCGGCACCTTCTGGTACCGACCAATATGAAAAAGGAAATCTAAAATAGTTACCACTTGAGGGGGACGGGAGATCTGATGAGGAATCTCCCGTAACAAAGTGTGGTCCGCTTTGTTGAGTATTATGATACAGAAAAAATGTGTCCAAAGTGTGATTTTCGGATTAATGATTTATTAAAATGTTGAAAAAAATTGAAAGAAAATCTAGACTTATTTGTAATTCGGAGGGGTAAGGAAGTATTCATATACCATTCCAAAGGCAGGTCGTTCGTCTTCAACTAAGTGCTAACTGCGACTAATTGACGCTCAGGAACGCCTTCGCGCCAAAGTCTTAGTAAGCACTGGATTTTCAGACT
>JAXJUX010000035.1:0-1932 GCA_036308845.1 Ruminococcus sp. | reverse complement strand
GATAAAGGAATTATCGTTTTATTGGATGAGCGCTTTTTGAATTATGATTATGTAAACCTTTTTCCGAGAGAATGGAAAAAATATGAGAGATGCTCTCTGGATGATGTTGAAACGAAAGTGGCTGCTTTTTGGAAAAATACTGCCCCACATTAGAGTGTGGGCAGTCAGACTGTAGACAAAGTGGCTCTTGAGTACATGCTCAGGAGCCATTTTTCTTTTATATATCGGATTTTACTTAGAACAAATTTTTTTCTTGGATTTCCTGCATCCAGCAACCTCTTTTTTGCCTTGATTTTTGCTAATTTTTTCAGATTCATGCACGCAAAAGTCAACCCGACTTTCATTTCCATCCGGGCTTTTCCGTACATCTGCGTATATCGAAAACCATGGTTTTCTTTTGCAGTTCCAAATATTCGCTCTATTGTTTCTTTTCGTTGCGCATATAAATCTTTCATCCCTAACGTATGCCGGATGTCTTCACATATATCCATGTAAGGTTCCCAGATATGTCTGGTTACTGTTTTCACATGGTCTCTGCTTTCCGTGCATTGGGAAAGATATGGGCATGCAGCACAGGTGCTTCCGCAGCTTTTGTATTCCCTGTATCCGTTTCTGTTTGTTGTCCGGTATGTCAAAACTTCGTTGGCCGGACAAATATAGCAATCATTGTACTCATCATATACATACTCATATTTTTTGAAAAAGCCGGATTTTGTCATGGGCCTTTTGTAAGGCAGCAGCGGTTTTATTCCATCATCGATCAGCAGCTTTGCTATGGCAGGCGTTTTATATCCTGCATCTGCAACCAGTGTTTCGATACCGGTATCTTTTATCTTGTCATAGAGCCCCTTAAAGGTTCTGCTGTCATGCTGGTTTCCAGGGTTAATTGTGTATCCAAGAATCCAGCCGTTTTTATCGCAGGCTGTTTCTACTGCATATGCGAATACATGCTTATGTTCTCCTTTGCGGAACCATCCACTTTCCGGATCCGTGGTGCTGCACTTTACTGTTTTTGTATCTTTCGGAATATCGTCTGTAAATTCTTTCGGGTCTCCTCCGGACGATGGTGTATTGCCATCATCGTCTTTATCATCCTTCTCTTTCAAAGGCTTTTTGCCATGAGCTTCTCTGTCTTCATTGATTTCTTTTTTCAGAAGTTCCTCGTAGAACAGCGCTTCTTCGTGAGCAACACGTTTCTGCATCTTTTTGCTATTGGCACGTGCCTTTACATGTGTTGCATCTACAAAGACTTCCGTCGGGTCAACCAGTTTAAACTTATAACATTCCATCAGTATATGGGAAAAGATCTGTTCAAAAAGGTCTGTATCTTTAAATCGCCTCGTATAGTTCTTTCCAAAAGTGGAAAAGTGAGGGACTTTATCCATCATATCTAAACCAAGAAACCACCTGTATGCAACATTTACCTCAATCTCCCTGCAGGTCTGACGCATACTTTTAATGCCATAAAGATACTGGATAAAAGGAATTTTGATCAGCATTACCGGATCCATACTCGGGCGACCATTATCCTGTGAATATTTATCTTCCACCAGATCATAAATGAAGTTCCAGTCAATGGCCTTATCTATGATTCGAAGGAGATGATCCTGCGGAACCATGTCATCCATGCAAAGGAACTGTACCTGTTCTCTTTTTTTGTCTGCATTCTGAGTCATCATAAATAGAAGCACCTGCCTTAATTTGATACTTCTATTATATCAAAAAAGTGCTGGAAAATCTGCAAAATGCTGGATCTTCTAACACTTAATACAGAAAAATCCCGCACAAAAGTGCGGGACTTTGTCTACAGTCTGAAGCCTGTCTGTGTACAGGCTTCTTTCATTGTGTACATAAAATGTTTCTCCATTAAAAATCTTTTTCTTTTCGGGAAAGTGTTTCTATTTGTCAGTTTTACAAACTGGGAGTTTTCTC
>JAXJUX010000034.1:0-2762 GCA_036308845.1 Ruminococcus sp. | reverse complement strand
TGCTGGATGAGAGCATCGATGAACTGAATCAGAAGATAGCAACACTCAAAACGGAAAAAGAAGATTTGCAGGAACGTCTGGAACATTTGCAGAAAAAACAAAAGGAAATCAGCGTTTATCAGGATGCAAAAGCACAACGAGAAAAATATGCAGATGCCTGCAAACAACTTCGGATAAGAGAACAGAATCTGCAGGAGCAAAAAGCATATTTTCCGGGGCAGATTCCGGATGAAAATGAGCTGAATGAGCAGATTTCCTACAGTGATGATTTGGAATTGTGTAAGGAATCAGTTCGCCAATCTCAATTAAATGAGAAAGAAGAAGCGGATTTGTTGCGTTTGCAGAAAGTATTTGCAAAACAAATTCCAACAGAAGCAGACTTGCAGAACTATAAAAATAAAGCAAAAGAAATAAATGAACTGCAGCTGTCTCTTGCTCAGGGAAATCTGACACCGGAGGAAGAAGAAAAACTGGCGGCGTATCTGCAGAGAATCGGAGAGCCAATTCCAAAAAACCATGAGATTTTGCATTTTGCTAGCCAGTGGGGGACTCGAGACGATATAAAGAGTAAAATTCCGGGAAGAGAACAGGAAATTCAACAATACAAAGAGAAAATAAAAGAAAATGAACAGAAAGCCAATCAAAAATCGGCACTTATGTATATGGGGATTGTGTTTGCGCTTGTGGGGATAGGTCTTTTATTTGTACAGGTTGTTTTGGGATGTGGCTTGCTTGGGTTAGGTGTGATTTTGACAATATTTGGTATTTATCAGAGTCGTACCAGAAAGAAGACTGTAGAGAAAGAAAATAATGAATACAAAAGCCAGTTGCATGAGATGGAGAGTAAGCTAAGTGTAAGTAAAGGGAAAATGGCGAGTGTGGAAAGCAAAGTAAAACATTTTCTGCAAAAATATCAAATGTCTTATACAGAAGAAAATGTGCTGGCGCAGATTTATGAAATGAAAAGCCAGTGTCAGGAATACCGAAATCTGCTTTCCAAAAAGGAAATGCTGTCCTCTGGTGATTCTTATCAGAACTATCAGGCATTGAAGGATAGTGTAGAAGCCTTTTTATTGACTTTTTATCCAGTAGAGGTCGTTCAGAAAAATCCGCATATGGAAGTCTTATTTGCATTGGAAAAGCATAAAGAATTGTATCTGAGTTTGCAAAAGAAAAAAGGAGATTATGAAGCGGCAAAAGAACGGTACCAATTGCTCAGCCAGCGATTATGTCATTATTTGCGTGATCTGTCATTTGCAGTGGAAGATTCGATGAGAAGTCAGCTTTTAGAAATCAAAGAACATTTGCAGCAGTATAAAATTGCGCAGCAGGAATATGAAAACGCAAAAAGAGTGAAACTACAATTAGCATATGCAGTAGGTGGGGATGAACGTTTTTCCAATGGAAATGATTTCAACAACTGCAGCACGAATCGATTGGATAAAGAAATAGATTCTGCAGAATCTCTCGAACAGTTGGCGGGTGAAATGAAAACCTGTAGCGACAGACTGCAGGAGATTCACGAAAGTACCTCTCAGTATTTGCGCCAGCTAAATATGTATCAGGAAAAGAGAACACAGATTGCGGAAGATGAAGAACAATTGGAATTTCTCAAAGAGCAGTATCGAGAAGGCGTTTTGAAATATAAACGAATCGAAAAGACAAAAGAATTTCTTGGTTTGGCGAAGGAATCTTTTACGGCAAAATACATGGAGCCGATTATGAGTGGATTCCGCAAATACTATAAAGTGCTTACCGGAACGGATGCCAGCCAGTATCAGATTGATGCAAATACCCAACTGACGGTAAAAGAACAGGGATTGCAGAGAAATCCACAGTTATTTAGTACCGGATATCAGGATTTGATGGGGATTTGTATGCGTATGGCTTTGGTGGACACCATGTACAGCCAGGAAAAACCGTTTTTGATTTTTGATGATCCGTTTGTGAATCTGGATGCAGAAAAAACAAAAGGCGGAATGGAATTCTTAAAAGAAATTGCGAAAGAATATCAGGTGGTTTATTTTACTTGCCATGAAAGTCGATGTGAAAAATAACAGCGGTATGATAGAGGAGGCAATGGTATGAAGAAATATAAACGTATTTTTACAATTGTGTTGGATTCTCTGGGAATTGGGGCAATGGAAGATTCTGCATCTTACGGTGACGAAGATGTAGACACTTTGGGACATATTGCGGAACATGTGCAGATGCATATTCCGAATCTGCAAAAATTGGGACTTGCCAATCTGCGTCCATTAAAAAACATGGAACTAGTCGAAGCTCCGATGGCAAAATGCGCCATTTTAAAAGAAAAGAGTACCGGAAAAGATACCATGACCGGTCATTGGGAGATGATGGGGCTTCACATTACGAAACCATTCCAGACCTTTACGGATACTGGATTTCCACAGGAATTGATTGATGAACTGTCAAAACGTACAGGTCGTACCATCATTGGAAATAAAAGTGCCAGCGGTACAGAGATTCTGGAAGAACTGGCAGAAGAAGAAATCGAAAAAGGTCATTTGATCGTTTATACTTCTGCGGATTCTGTTTTGCAGATTTGCGGAAATGAAGAAACGATGGGATTGGAAACCTTATACAGATACTGTGAAATCGCCAGAGAACTGACGATGCGGGACGAATGGAAAGTAGGCCGTGTCATAGCCCGTCCTTATGTGGGTAGGAAAAAAGGAGAGTTTAAACGGACTGCCAATCGCCATGATTATGCTTTGAAACCAGATGGAAAAACGGTATTG
>JAXJUX010000033.1:0-3396 GCA_036308845.1 Ruminococcus sp. | reverse complement strand
GTCAACACCTACGTTGTATGGATTTTCCTGAATGAATTTTTTCCACCATGCTCTTTTTACATTGTTTTTCAATTCAACACCCAGGTTACCGTAATCCCAAGTATTTGCCAGACCACCATAGATTTCAGAGCCTGGATAAACAAATCCTCTGGATTTTGCGAGTGCTACGATTTTTTCCATTGTTTTTTCCATAATTAATCTCCTTTTTCTATACACAGGAAATCCTGCATTCTTAGTCCGCATTCAATTCTATCATGAAAGTGCAAAAGGCATTTCCCATCGCCCTTCACTCCAATTAAACTACAGACATTATTTAACACTATAAATCACATAGCCATATGCTTCGGTCATGACGACATCTTCATCCTCATTCCCTGCATAAACAGCCAGTTTCTTGGATTCTGCTTTCATATTTTTGCTTATATATAAGATTTTTCCCGGAATCATCACATCGTAAGGTTCACGAATGATCATCACCTGCGCATCCTGACAGGTATCCGGAATCGTTCCATCTGCCACATCTGCGCCTTCCGCATCCACAAAATCACCAGCAAATGCATATCCTTCTTCCAGTGCCCGCTTTACAGTTCCACTAAAGAAGTCCACCTGATTAAATCCACGGTAAGCATCGTCGGAAGCATAATCCATTTTAACTTTGGCAACGCCTTCTGTCACTTTGACTTCTTTCAAAGTCACCTGTGCTTCGCCATTTTCTGTATTATAGGAAGTTACCCATTCATTAATAGTAGATTCCAGTTCAGATGCATCATACTGTTCTTCCATAAAATCTTCCATCAGAACAGTTGTCACTATGCCATCTTTGCTCACTGTGATTGTAGACGTCTTGGCACTTTCGATACCGCCACAACCATTCAGTAAAACCAACGAAGCGGCAAGCAAAACCAAATGATGTTTTTTCATCTCACTTTCCTCCAACCTGAATAAAATTCCCGTGTATCTGCGAAACTTACCCTTTTGGGTAAACAGATACCAGTATTATACATTCTCACTTTTGCTTTTTCAAGGTAATATTGTAAAAATTCATCGATAGAAACTCAATTCTTATCCTGTCTTTGCAGAAAATGATAAAACGCCCCCAACATCCCCGCATGATTGCCATGCTTTGCGAAAGCAATTTTCGTATGTTTTGCAATTGATGGTACCAGCCAACGATGTAAAGATTCCTGTATCCGACCGGAAAGATATTCCTGCTGCTCCATAATCCCGCCGCCAAGAACTACAACCTCTGGATTGATTACATAACAAATATTGGCAATCCCCTGCCCCAGTGTATCCACCATCTCATCAATCGCCTGGGCACAAAAAGCATCGCTTTTTTTCGCTTCTTCAAAGATTCGATAGCCGTCCCAATTGTCTTCCGGCTCCTGTTTCCACTGCGCAACTTTTTTCGTAAGAATACTTGTTGCACCCAAAGTCTGAAAATCACTGTCCTTCATATGCATATAGCCCACTTCACAGGCACTCTGGGAAAATCCACGAAAGACCTTTCCATCCAGAATCAGGCATCCTCCGATTCCTGTTCCTACCGTCAACATTAAGGAAATCTTACTTCCTTTGGAAGCCCCGGAAACCGACTCTGCAAGCCCGGCACAATTCACATCATTTTCCACTTCGCATGGAATGTGAAATCTTGTTTCCATGGTTTCCTTGAAACGAGTGCCCGCATAATTGGGAATCAAAGGTGCCGCATAAAAAATTTCACCTTTTTCCACATCCACCATACCTGCCGTTGAGATACAGATTCCACTTATTTCTTCCGTTTTTATGTAGTTTTCCACAATTTGAACAGCCTTTTCCAGGATAGCGGGACCGCCTTTTTCAGCTTCAGTGGGAATCTTTTCAATGGACAAAATCTGACCATCCTCCGAAATCAGTCCATATTTGATAGTTGTTCCGCCGATGTCCATGCTTACGTATTTTTTCATATCTTTTACTCCAACACCTGCGAAAACGTCTTCGTAATCACCTGCGGTCTCGTAATGATTGAACCAACCACCACGCAATAAGCCCCAAGCTCAATCACTCGTTTCGCTTTTTCCGGTGTATTGATATTTCCTTCTGCAATAACTTTATGTTTTGCTTTTGCCACAATTTCTCTCAAAATCTCAAAATCATTTTCTTCAATCCGCATGTGCTGGCTTTGTTTTGTATAACCAACCATCGTTGTTCCGATAAAATCAAATCCCAGTTCATCCGCATGAAGTGCTTCTTCCACCGTGGAACAATCCGCCATCAAAAGCTGTTCTGGATATTTTTCTTTGATCTGTTTAAAAAAATCATCCAAAGACAATCCACCTGGACGTACATCACCGGTTGCGTCCAGCGCAATGATTTCTGGCTTCACTTCCATCAATTCATCGATTTCTTTCATCGTAGGTGTGATGTACACGCTGCTGTCTTCGTAATCACGTTTTACAATTCCAATGATTGGCAAGTCTACCATACGCTGGATTTCTTTGATATCTTCTTTTGTGTTGGCTCGAATCCCAAACGCACCGCCTTCCTTTGCTGCCAATGCCATTCTTCCCATAATAAATGAAGAATGCAGCGGTTCGTGAGGAAGTGCCTGGCAGGAAACGATCAGCTTTCCTTTTAAGTTTTCAATTTTTGTATTCATAGTATTCCTCATATAATCCGCGATTTTTCATTTCTACCATAAAGTATACCTCTTTTGTCAGTATATTCAATTCTTTTCGTACGAATTTATTGCTATTCAACATTAGATTATCTTCTGCTTCTTCGAAAAATTCCTTCTTCTTTTCTATCCAAATTAAGTTGCTCCCACTAATGTCATTCACTATAGGAACGAACATTAGCAAGAGCATTCTTTTACATTTCCATAATATCTAATATTTCTAAACTTTTGAACCGTTTGTCCGTATTCCTGTCAAAATACTTCTCCACCCATCTGGTCACTTCCCGTTCTGCTTCTTCCTTCAAGGTAAAAGAATATAATTTCTCAAGCGGTGCCGCAATGATATACTGCAGCGCATACATGCCTGTCGGTGTGATTCTTCTGGCATCATTGACGGTGTGGGCACAATTCAGACAAACACCGCTTTCGTATCTGGAAGATATAAACTGCAGATTTTCTCTGCTTCCGCACACTGCACACTGAAATACGTCCGGATAGACACCATTGATTACCATCACTTTCAGCTCGAAGATTGCCCGGATCAATCGGTTGGAAATCTGATTTTTCAGCAAAGCCTTCATCGTTATGTACAGCAGATTCAGCATGGCAACATCACCATTTCCTTCCGTTCCGAAGTAATCGGCAATCTCCAGAAAATAAAATCCGTAGTAAACACCCGGCTGTTTTGTCGCCAAATCTGTAAAATACTCTTTTATATTCGCCTGTACCAATGTATATGC
>JAXJUX010000032.1:0-36469 GCA_036308845.1 Ruminococcus sp. | reverse complement strand
TTTCGAACTCGCTGTTCCCCAATGTTATTGAAAAGCAATAGCAATTATCTGCTGTACTCTCCTCACGAAACAAATGGCGCCTTGAAGCTTTTTGCATGTTTTACACATTTTTTTATTTTACGATTTTGCAAACGTATAGTTTAAGTGAGAAATCTTACGGATATAAGTTTTTTACTAGTTGGGATTGCAAATTTTATCTTAATCCTACTGACCTGGACTTATACAATGATTTTTGTCGTTTTTGCCCATCAGCTCACACTAAAATGAATATTTTGGACATATTTTATTTTTTTTGTATATTTTGCCCGGACCATTTGGCTAGACATTAAGATTTTGGATTTATACAGATTTTTCAAGAAATTTTGTCCAACACTTCACTGTTTTGTGGGCAGGATAACAATAAAAATACACTCAACCACACCCCAAAACAAGCCAGAGCATCCATCACAACACCCCCACAAACACAAATTTCACATTTTCATAAATCCACATATGATTTATAATATGAGAAATTGGAAATAATCAAAAGGAACAGAATTATGAAAAGCAAAGTAATCTTATTATCCTGCACTTCTTACGGGGAAGATGCAGTTTATGAAAAAATTAAGAAAGGTTTTGAACTCCTTGGCGGGTTGGAAGCGTTCATTGATAAAAATGAAAATATCTTATTAAAACCCAATCTGGTACGAAAAGCCGAAGTGGAGCGTGCAGTGATTACACACCCGGCGATTGTAGGAGCAGTCGCATGTTGTTTGAAAGTACATGGGTATCAGAATATAAGCTGCGGGGATTCCTGTGGTATGGGTTCTGCGCTGAAAGTGATGGAAGGCACGGGGATGGATACGGTTCTTAAAAAATATGACATTCCAGTGGCTGATTTCAGTGAGGGAAGTGCTGTGGCAAATCCGCAGGGGAAAATAGCAAAAGAATTCTTTCTTGCGAAGCCGGTACAGGAGGCGGACGCGTTGATCAATTTGTGTAAGATGAAAACACATGCTTTGGAGCGCGTAACTGGAGGGGTTAAAAATCTGTATGGATGCATCAGCGGACTGCATAAGGCGCAGGGCCACACAAAATATTCCAATGCGGATAGTTTTGCCAGAATGTTGATTGATCTGAATCAAGTGGTTAAACCACGTTTGTGTATTATGGACGGAATTGTAGCAATGGATGGAAATGGTCCAACTTCCGGTGATCCGATTGCCATGAATGTGATTTTGATGAGTACAGACCCAGTAGCCATAGATAGTGTATTTTGTCATCTTGTAGATTTGAATCCAGAATTGGTGCCAACAAATATGCATGGTGAACAAATGGGTCTTGGAACCTGGCGAGAAGAAAATATTGAGATTATCACGGAACATGGAATTATTTCCATGAAAGATGTGGAAAACAAGTATGGCAATCCAAAATACAATGTGGACAGAAGAAAAGCAAGACAAACAAAATGGAACAAACTGGATGCATTGCTGAAGCCATTTCAAAAGAAACCATACGTAGTGGAAACAGATTGTAAAAAATGTGGAATTTGCGTGGAGACCTGTCCGGTAGAGGGAAAAGCCATTACCTTTAAAAATGGACGGAAGACCCCGCCAGTGTATGATTATAAGAAATGCATCCGATGTTTTTGTTGTCAGGAAATGTGTCCGCACAAAGCAATTCGGGTAAAATAATTTCTGTAAGCTGCTACAGACAGCTGATGATACAACTGTAAACTTTGACGACGTATTTCAACAAAAATAAATTGCGGATATAGTAGAATGATGCTATAATAGCAAGATAAAATGGTAGAAGTATTAATAAATGTTTAAAAAGACAGAATATTTCTATCGCAAAAGAGGAAACAACGCAATATTTTATTGTGATTAGGCATAGAGAAAGGAATGAATATTATTATGAAAAGACTTGAAGATTATGTGAGAAGCATCCCGGATTTCCCAGAACCAGGAATTATTTTCAGAGATGTAACAAGCATCCTGCAGGATGCAGATGGTTTACAGCTTGCAATTGATTCTATTATGGATTTGTTGAAAGATGTGGATGCTGACGTGATTGTAGGAACAGAATCCAGAGGATTTATTTTCGGAGTTCCAGTGGCATATAATTTACATAAGCCATTCATTCCAGTAAGAAAAAAAGGAAAACTTCCATGTGAGACAATTTCCCGTGAATATGATCTGGAATATGGAAGTGCAGTGATTGAAATGCACAAAGATGCTATAAAACCAGGTCAGAAGGTTGTATTGATCGATGATTTGATTGCTACTGGCGGAACCATTGAAGCAGCAGCAAAACTGGTAGAAGAATTGGGTGGAGAAGTTGTCAAAATCGTATTTATCATGGAACTGGCAGGATTAAACGGCAGAGAACGTTTGAAAGACTATGACGTAGCATCAGTCATTCGCTACGAAGGTAAATAGTCAGAGGCAGTTTTCATAAGATAGGTGGTATTTTATGGAAGAAAGAAAAGATTTCCAAGAATTAAATGAGCGCGAACAGCGAATTAGACGCGTGGAAGCTGGTGTAATTAAAACAGAAGATTTTACCAGCCCAGACGAATTATATAATTGCCTGATTGACAGAGTGAAAAAATATCATCCATCTGCGGATATTTCCATGATTGAAAAAGCATATCACATTGCAGATGAAGCCCATAAGGGACAGGTCAGAAAATCAGGAGAACCTTATATTATCCATCCACTTTGCGTAGGTATTATTCTGGCGGATTTGGAGTTGGATAAAGAAACGGTTGTTGCAGGACTTCTTCATGATGTAGTGGAAGATACTGTGATGACAGGAGAACAGTTGGAAAAGGAATTTAACGCAGAAGTTGCGTTGATCGTAGATGGTGTTACCAAGTTGGGGCAGTTGAATTACTCTGCGGATAAAGTAGAGATTCAGGCAGAGAATCTTCGAAAAATGTTCCTTGCCATGGCAAAAGATATCCGAGTAATTCTGGTTAAGCTGGCTGACCGTCTTCATAATATGAGAACAGCGCAATACTGGTCTCCAAAAAAGCAGGTAGAAAAAGCGAAAGAAACCATGGACATCTATGCACCATTGGCACAGAGACTTGGTATTTCCAAAGTTAAGATTGAATTGGACGATTTGTCCTTAAAATATTTAAAACCAGAAGTATATTACGATCTGGTTGAAAAGATTAACCTGAGAAAAAGCGAAAGAGAAGCTTTTGTTCAGGAAATCGTTGATGATGTAAAAATGCATATTGCGGATGCAGATATCAATGCCGAAGTAAATGGACGTGTAAAACATTTCTTCAGTATTTATAAGAAAATGGTCAACCAGGACAAGACACTGGAACAGATTTATGACTTATTTGCAGTCCGTATTATTGTAGATTCCGTAAAAGACTGTTATGCGGCTTTGGGTGTGATTCATGAAATGTACACCCCAATTCCGGGACGTTTCAAAGATTATATCGCGATGCCGAAGCCAAATATGTACCAGTCACTGCATACTACTTTGATTGGTCCGCATGGACAGCCATTTGAAATCCAGATTCGTACCTTTGACATGCACCGTACTGCTGAGTATGGTATTGCTGCTCACTGGAAATACAAAGAAGCATCCGATGGTAAGAAACCAATCGCACAGAAAGAAGAAGAAAAATTAAGCTGGCTGCGTCAGATTCTGGAGTGGCAGCGTGACATGTCCGACAACAGAGAATTTTTGAGTCTGTTGAAAAGTGATCTGGATTTGTTCAATGAAAATGTTTATTGTTTTAGTCCGGCAGGAGATGTTAAGACCTTGCCTAGAGGGTCAACAACCATCGACTTTGCCTACAGCGTACACAGTGCGGTAGGTAATAAAATGGTAGGAGCAAAAGTAAATGACAAATTGGTTCCTATCGAATATGAAATCAAAAATGGTGACCGTATTGAAATCATTACGTCCCAAAACTCCAAAGGTCCTAGCCGTGACTGGCTGAAGATCGTTAAGAGTACACAGGCGAAAAATAAAATCAACCAGTGGTTTAAGCAGGAATTGAAGGAAGACAACATCTTAAAAGGAAAAGAGATGTTGAATAACTATGCCAAAGTCAAAGGCAAAGTTATCAGTGATTTGCTGAAACCAAAATACATGGAAATCGTTCGTAACAAATACGGATTCCGTGATTGGGACAGTGTTTTGGCAGCGATTGGTCATGGCGGTTTAAAAGAAGGTCAGATTCTGAATAAGCTGGTAGAGGCTTATGAAAAAGAACATAAGATCGAAATGACCGATGAAAAGGTAAAAGAAGCCATTGCAGAAGCAAAAGAAAAGCTGCCGATCGTGAAAAACAAAGGTGGCATTGTTGTAAAAGGAATTGACGATTTGTCTGTTCGTTTCGCAAAATGCTGCAGTCCGATTCCTGGAGATGAAATCGTTGGATTTGTAACAAGAGGAAGAGGTATCACGATTCACCGTACAGACTGTGTCAATGTCATTAATGTATCGGAAGAGGACAAAAAACGATTGATCGAAGCAGAATGGCAGGGAAGTGATTTCTCCAATGGGCTTTATGCTGCGGATATCAACGTATATGCTTACAACCGTACCGGACTTTTGGTAGATATTTCCAAGATTCTTACAGAACGTAAGATTGACGTTACTTCTATCAACAGCCGCGTCAGCAAACAGGGAACAGCGACTATTTCTCTGACCTTTGATGTACACAGCACAGAGGAATTGAATAATCTGTTAGAAAAATTACGTCAGATTGAAAGTGTAATAGACATCGAAAGAAATGTAGGTTAAATCAGTCTGTAAAGGCATATGATGCGGATGTGGAATTTGAAAAAGTCCTGCATCCGTTTTATACGGAAAGGATTCAACTATGAAATTTGGAGTTGTAGAAGGTATCATTTTAGGTATGGTTTCTACGGATACCTGGTTTATAAAGCATAAAGAAACCGGTGAAATGCTGATCATCGATCCGGCAGACCGTGCAGATGTGATCGCGCGTCAGGTGGCGAAGATGGAAGGGACACCGAAAGCAGTTCTTCTTACTCATGGCCATTTTGATCATATGATGGCTGCTCAGGATTTGCGTGAGCAATACAATATTCCGATTTATGCATTGGAAGAAGAAAAAGAGCTGCTTGCGAATGCACGCACCAATTTATCCGGAAGCTGGGCCACGGCTTGTACATTGGAAGCAGATCATCTGCTGAAAGATAAGGAAGAAATCCAGCTGGCAGGTTTTGATATTCAGGTGCTGCATACACCGGGACATACGGCAGGAAGCTGCTGTTATTATATCAAAGAAGAAAACATTTTGTTTTCCGGGGACACATTGTTTGCGGGAAGTGTGGGAAGAACCGATTTTCCAACTTCCAGTCCAAAACAGATGAAAGAAAGTTTAAAACGTCTGCTCAATGAACTGCCAGGAGAGACTGTTGTCTGTCCGGGACATGGAGAGCAGACATCAATCGCATATGAAAAGAGGTACAATCCTTTTGCTTAATATAGGAATTTGTTATAACAAAAAAGATTTTGAATATGATGTTTATTCCCTGGTGCGTGCATTTTATCCACAGAGTCAAGTGACTACATATTATGTGGATGAAGAACATACCGGGGAATACCCGCTTTTATTCCTGGTAACGTACGAGGACGATCATATCGAACTCGAGATCAGAGAAGACGGGGAAAAAGTATTAGAAAATACAGTAGAAATTGCATACGAAGAAGACCGAAAAGAGACAAAAAATGCTCTGAAGAACCTGATTTATGGCTCTTTGCAGACTTTGACTGGAAAGTCCCTTCCATGGGGAAATCTGACCGGTATCCGTCCGACAAAGATTCCGATGAAATTGTTGGAAGAAGGCTGGAGCAATGTGGAAATTGCAAAATACATGAGAGAAACGTATGCGGTCAGCAAAGAAAAGACAGCACTTGCCATTGCTATTGCAAATCGTGAGAAAAAGCTGTTGGAAGAACTGGATTACGAAAAAGGGTACAGTTTATATGTAGGAATTCCATTTTGCCCAAGTATCTGTCTGTATTGTTCTTTCGGATCTCATCCATTGGATCGTTGGGTGAAAAAAGTAGATGCTTATCTGGATGCACTCTGTAAAGAATTAACATTTATCGGGGATGTTATGAAAGATAGAAAGCTGAATACCATTTATATCGGTGGCGGTACACCGACCACATTGGAACCGGATCAGTTATATAGACTTCTTTCACATATCCAGAATACGTTTGATTTTTCACACATAAAAGAATACACTGTAGAGGCGGGGCGTCCGGACAGTATTACCAGAGAAAAACTGCAGGTGATTCGCCAATTCCCAGTAGATCGTATTTCCGTCAATCCACAGACCATGAATCAGAAAACGCTGGATGTGATCGGAAGAAAACATACGGTAGAAGAAACCGTAGAGATTTTCCAGATGGCAAGAGAACTTGGATTTACCAATATCAATATGGATCTGATCATTGGGCTTCCGGGCGAAGGAAAAGAGGAAGTGGCGTATACACTGGAACAGGTAAAAGCCCTTCATCCGGACAGTTTGACTGTGCATTCTCTGGCGTTAAAGCGAGCAACCCGCCTGAATCTGTTCAAAGATCAGTATCAGGAAATGTCTTTTGAAAATAGTCAGGAAATCATGGAAATGACGCAGCATTGCGCGCAGGAGATGGGAATGGGCCCATATTATATGTACCGTCAGAAAAATATTGCGGGAAATTTTGAGAATGTGGGTTATGCAGAGGTTGACAAAGCCGGAATTTACAATATACTGATTATGGAAGAAAAACAAACAATTTTGGCAGCAGGCGCAGGTGCCTCTACCAAATTTGTCTTCGAACATGGTACACGTATTGAACGCGTGGAAAATGTAAAAGATGTCAATCAATATATCAACAGAATTGATGAAATGTTGGAAAGAAAACGAGCAGGAATTGCTGCTTATCTGGAACCCTGAGGCAAGGAGGTATAGACGTGAACGTTGCAGAAAAGTATGTCAATCAAAAACATCTGCTGCAGTATAGTCTGACGGAACAGCTGGAACATGGGATGCGTGTAAGCAATCTTGCCTATCGTTTGGCAAAAGAACTTGGACTTTCGGAGGATTTCTGTTATGATATGGCAGTTGCCGGAATGCTCCATGATATTGGAAAAGAATTTATTTCCGGTGCGTTGGACGAGGATGAAGAACGATTGATCGTAGAAGAAATTCATTACGTACGTCTGCATTCTCAGGCAAGTTTCCGTATCCTGAAAGATCATGGATATTCGGATAGAATACTGGAAACAGTTTTATATCATCATGAAAATATGGATGGAAGCGGTTATCCGGAAAATTTGTCCGGAGAGAGTATTCCGTTGGGAGCCCGTATCATTCGTGTCTGCGATGTGTATGCGGCTTTGACATCCGATCGTCCGTATCGAAAATCTTTTGACAAACACACTGCATTTGAATTGATGATCGATGATATCAAGGATTTTGATCTGCAGGTGTTTTTGGCATTTCAAAGAGTACTGCATGGGGAAGAAGAACCAAAGGTTTCACTTCCGCAGATTGATTTTGACAGTGATGTAGAATAAAATAGGATGGCTGCTTGGTATATACTTGAGTTTTTATTTGAGTGATACACATGTCTTTGTTTGAAAAGCATGGAACGGGCATCTGATATGATAAAGGAGATTATTATGGCATTAAAGAAAAAACCAGTAACCGGTATGAAAGATATTCTGCCGGCAGAGATGGCGATTCGCGATTATGTAATTGGCCTGATTAAAGAAACTTACAATACATTCGGATTTTCCTCTATTGAGACTCCATGTGTGGAACACATTGAAAACCTGTGCAGCAAACAGGGTGGAGAAAATGAAAAACTGATTTTCAAAATTTTGAAAAGAGGAGAAAAACTGAAACTGGAAACAGCACAGTGTGAAGCAGATCTGGTAGATGGAGGTCTTCGTTATGACCTGACAGTTCCACTGTCCAGATATTATTCAAACCATGCAAATGAACTGCCATCACCATTCAAAGCTCTGCAGATGGGTAATGTATGGCGTGCAGACCGTCCACAGAGAGGTCGTTTCCGTCAGTTCATGCAGTGTGATATTGATATTTTAGGTGAGCCAACAAACCTGGCAGAAATCGAACTGATTCAGGCAACAACCACATTGCTTGGAAAACTGGATTTCAAAAACTTTACTATTCGTATCAATGACAGAAGAATCTTAAAAGCAATGGCTGCTTACAGCGGATTTGCTCCAGAAAGCTATGATACTGTATTTATTATCCTGGATAAAATGGATAAAATCGGTATCGAAGGCGTTCGCAGTGAACTGGAAAAAGAAGGATTTGAGAAAGAATGTATCGACAAATACCTGGCTATGTTTGAAGAAATCACAAACGATGTAGCTGGTGTTCGTTACGTAAAAGAAAAACTGGCTGGCGTTCTGAAAGAAGAATACGCTGACGGTCTGGAAATGATCATGACAAGCGTTGATGCAGTAAAAAATGCAGATTTCAAGATTGCTTTCGACCCAACTTTGGTACGTGGTATGTCTTACTATACAGGACCAATTTTTGAAATTTCCATGGATGAATTTGGCGGAAGCGTTGGCGGCGGCGGACGTTACGATGAAATGATCGGTAAATTTACAGGAAACGATACATGTGCCTGTGGATTTTCTATTGGATTTGAAAGAATTGTTATGCTGCTGATGGAAAGAGGATTCAAAGTGCCAACAGCAGGAACAAAGAAAGCATTCCTGATCGAAAAGAAAATGTCTTCTGAAGCTATGCTGGATGTTTTGAAACAGGCAAATGAAGAACGTAAAACTGGTGCACAGGTTACGATTGCCGTTATGAAGAAAAATAAAAAATTCCAGAAAGATCAGTTGAGAGAAGAAGGATACGAAGAAATTATTGAATTTTTCAACAGATAATAGATATGAAATAAAAAGAAAAGAGAGGAAATTACCATGGCAGAGTCTATGAAGGGTATGAAACGTACTCATCGTTGTACAGAAGTATCCACTGCAAATATCGGACAAACCGTTACTTTGATGGGTTGGGTACAGAAAAGCAGAAATAAAGGTGGAATTATTTTCGTTGACCTGCGTGACCGTACAGGTATCATGCAGTTGATTTTCGAAAACGGAAGTATTGATGAAGCTGGTTTCGAAAAAGCTACAAAATTAAGAAGTGAATTTGTTATCGCTGTAACAGGTGTTGTAGAAGCTCGTTCCGGTGCTGTAAATACAAATCTGAAAACAGGAGAAATCGAACTGCGTGTAAACACACTGCGTGTTCTGGCAGAAGCAGATACACCTCCATTCCCAATCGAAGAAAACAGCAAAACAAGAGAAGAACTGCGTCTGAAATATCGTTTCCTGGACCTTAGAAGACCAGACATCCAGAGAAACCTGATGATGCGTTCCCAGATTACAACATTGACTCGTCAGTTTATGGCAAATGAAGGATTCCTGGAAATCGAAACACCTATGCTGACAAAGAGTACTCCAGAAGGAGCAAGAGACTATCTGGTACCAAGCCGTGTACATCCAGGTAACTTCTATGCATTGCCACAGTCTCCACAGCTTTTCAAACAGCTTTTGATGTGTTCCGGATATGACAGATACATTCAGATTGCACGTTGTTTCCGTGATGAAGACCTGCGTGCAGACCGTCAGCCAGAATTTACACAGATCGACATGGAATTGTCCTTCGTTGACGAAGAAGATGTAATGGATGTAAATGAAAGACTGCTGGCTTACCTGTTCAAAGAAGTTCTGGATATCGATATTCAGCTTCCAATTCAGCGTATGACATGGCAGGAAGCTATGGATCGTTTCGGTTCTGACAAACCAGATTTGAGATTTGGTATGGAACTGACAAATGTATCTGAAGTTGTAAAAGAATGTGAATTTGCAGTATTTAAAAATGCTCTGGCAAACGGTGGTTCTGTTCGCGGTATCAACGCGAAAGGACAGGGCGCTATGCCAAGAAAGAAAATCGACAAACTGGTTGATTTTGCAAAAGATTACGGCGCAAAAGGTCTGGCTTACGTGGCTATTCAGGCTGACGGTAGTATCAAATCTTCCTTTGCAAAATTCATGACAGATGAACAGATGGCAGCTCTGGTTCAGGCTATGGATGGACAGGCTGGCGACTTACTTCTGTTTGCTGCTGATAAAAATAATGTAGTTTGGGCAGTTTTGGGTGCTCTGCGTCTGGAACTGGCTCGTCAGATGGAACTTCTGGACAACTCCGAATATCGTTTCGTATGGATCACAGAATTCCCTCTGTTAGAATGGTCTGAAGAAGAAAACAGATTCAAAGCAATGCATCATCCATTTACAATGCCAATGGAAGAAGATTTGCAGTATATTGATTCTGATCCAGGACGTGTTCGTGCAAAAGCATACGACATCGTACTGAACGGAACAGAACTTGGTGGCGGTAGTGTACGAATCCACCAGAACGATATTCAGGAAAAAATGTTCGAAGCTCTGGGATTTACAAAAGAACAGGCTCAGGAACAGTTTGGTTTCCTGTTAAGCGCATTTAAATACGGTGTTCCACCTCACGCAGGACTTGCTTACGGACTTGACCGTCTGGTTATGCTGATGGCAAAACAGGACAGCATTCGTGACGTAATCGCATTCCCGAAAGTAAAAGATGCTTCTTGTCTGATGACAGATGCACCAAATGTAGTTGATGAAAAACAGTTGGAAGAACTGGGAATTGCAGTTGCAGAAGAAAAAGAAGCGTAAAAATTAGATAGAAATGAAAACAGCTCAGCGATCGAATTGGGGTCGTTGGGCTGTTTTGTTTTTGTAGGTATTGTGAATTTTGGGTATCAATTTGTGTTTGTGGGGCAGAATTACTTATCACATCATCCCCACAAACGCAAATTTTTAAAAGCACAATCTTAAAAATAAAAACCAAAGAATAACTTCCATCACAACAATCACAGGAATTCCCACTGTAAAGAGTGTATGTCGTGTCTTATGGTGAAACAATCTCATTCCCAGAAAACATCCAATTCCTCCACCAAGCACTGCGAGCAGCATCAAAGTAAATTCACTGATACGCCACTTGTGGTGTCTGGCTTTTAATTTATCAATTCCAAAAGCAAAAAATCCAATAATATTAATAATAAGGGCATAAATTTGAAAAGCGGACATATATAATAACCTCCATATTGTTTGCATGATTACATTCAGTTTATCAGAAGATAAGGAAAAGTCAACGAAAACACTTTTATGGAAAATTTATAGAATTCTGCAAGAGAAATATTCGGAAAATAGTAAGGGAAATGTAAAAAATATCTGTAAGATACATGCTAAAATTGCAATATGAACAGCGGATGTATCCGGAAATGGAGGGCAGGAATGAAGAAAAAGGTGATAATTATAACGAGCGCAGTGGCAGGAACATTACTGATTGGTGGTGGTTTATGGTTTGCGCTTTCTGGCAGTAGTGCGAGTGACAGCGATAATATTGTTTATGTGACAAGTGTAGAGACGCTTACCAGTTATTCCAATGCCAATGGTGTATTAAATCGATTTGCAGGTGTGGTGGAGACGCAGGAAAAACTGGAGATTCAACCAGATTCAGAAAAAACAATCAAAGAAATCTTTGTAGAGGAAGGCGATGAAGTCGAAGTCGGAACCCTGCTATTTACATATGATACGGAATCTGATAAAGAAAATCTGGAAAAAGCAAAATTAGAACTGGAGCGTATCGATAATTCCATTGCAAATAAAACCAGCGAGATTGCAGTTCTGGAAAAAGAGAAGAAGAACGCTTCCAGTGATGAAAAACTGGATTATACCATTCAGATTCAAAGTGCGCAGATGGAGTTGAAGCAAAGTGAGTACGAAAAAAAGAGCAAACAGGTAGAAATTCAGAAACTGGAAGAGAGCATTGAAAATGCAGAAGTGACCAGTGAGCTGGCTGGTGTTGTAAAATCAATCAATGAGGGAACCAGTCAGGAGTCTTATTATTATGGCGAAAGTCAGGCATTTATGGAAATCATAGCGATGGGTGATTTTCGCATCAAAGGAAAAATCAACGAGCAGAATATGGGTTCCATTATTCCGGGACAAGAAGTAATTGTCCATTCCCGTATTGACGATTCGGTTACCTGGCAAGGTGTGATGGGTGAAGTGGACATGCAAAATCCGGGAAATGATTCCGCAGAGATGTATTATTACAGCGGAGATTCCACTACGCAGACGAATTCCTATCCATTTTATGTGGAGTTGGAAAACTCGGATGGACTTATGTTGGGACAGCATGTTTATATCGAAGCAGATTACGGTCAGGAAGAAGAAAAGAAAGGTATATGGTTGGATGAATATCTGATTGCCAGTGAGGACGGAGAAACTTACGTTTGGGCAGATAACGGAAAAGGAAGGCTGGAAAAACGAGAAGTGGTTCTGGGTGCATACGATGAAAATCTGTGTCAGTTTGAAATTGTAAAAGGTCTGGAACTGGAAGATATGATTACCTTCCCGGAAGATGGACTGGAAGAAGGATTGCCGACTGCCAGCGGTGAAAATGGACAGATGGGTCAAAGTAACCCGCAGATTTCCGAAGATATGATGATGGAAGGCGAAATGTCCGAAGATGATATGTGGGACGGTGAACTGTTGGGCGATGAAATATCCGAAGATGGTTTGCTGGATGGCGAAATGATAGAAGGAGAAGGATCCGAAGATGGCTTATTGGATGGCAAAATGATAGAAGGTGGAGTATCCGAAGACGGTGTGTTGGATGGGGAACTGCCAGATGACGAAGTGCCGGCAGTTGGCGCTGCAAATTTAATAACAGGAACGGGGGATGAAGTGTGATTTTACAGATGCAGGATATATGTAAAGATTATATTCAGGGAAAAATGGTAGTTCCTGTGCTGAAGCATATCAATTTTGATATGGAAGAAGGCGAATATGTGGCAATCATGGGTCCGTCCGGTTCTGGAAAGACCACACTGATGAATCTTGTAGGTTGTCTGGATCAGCCAACGTCCGGTACTTTGATTTTGGACGGACAAGATATCAGTAAATGTACGGAAAATGAAATGTCAGATCTTCGACTGAGCAAAATCGGATTTGTGTTTCAGAATTTTCAGTTGCTCCCGAGACAGACAGCACTGCAAAATGTGGAATTACCGCTGACATATGCCAATATTTCCAAAAAAGAAAGACGGGAAAGAGCATTGCAGGCACTGGAACGAGTTGGATTGAGTGATCGTGTGAATTTTGTACCGAATCAGTTGTCTGGTGGACAAAAACAAAGGGTAGCGATTGCCAGAGCAATCGTAAATCATCCGAAAATTTTATTGGCAGACGAACCGACGGGGGCTTTGGATAGTACCTCAGGTGCGCAGGTTATGGAATTGTTTCATAGCTTGAACGAGGAAGGAGTAACCGTTTTGATGATTACGCACGATAGTGAAATTGCATCTTATGCCAATCGCAGAGTCATTATTCGTGACGGAATTTTGAAAAAGGAGGAAATGCCATGAAAAAACGATGGATTGCGGTAGGAGTCGCAGCCGGTGTTGTTCTTTTATGTGTTGGCGGTGTGTGGGTGTTAAAACAGGTCAATAAAAAAACAGTTCCGGTAGTTTCCATGCAGGAAATGATGCAGTGGAGCGGCGGAATATACGATATGGGATTTTACGGCAACATTACCTCCGACGTTTCCCAAAATGTATATGTCAGCAGCAGTCAGACAGTAGATGAAATATTTGTACAGGAAGGCGATGTGGTAAATGTAGGGGATCCATTGGTTACCTATGACATGACGCTGGCAAATATAGAATTGGAAATGAAGCAATTGGATAAACAGGGAATTGAGCTGAGTATCCAAAAAGCGGAGCGGGAATTGAAAAAACTGAAAAATGCAAAACCATCCAGCAGCGTCGAAGATTTTGTTGAGGATCCGGGGATTATGGAAGAGCCGGGGTTGGAGGATATTCCAGAAGAGGCGGTACAGGCATATGCAGAAATAGGAGCGGAAGCAGAACCTTATATGGGAGATGGAACTGCGGATGATCCTTTGCGTTATTTGATTACGGAAGACGGCATTATTTATGGAGATTTCTTTAATCTGATGGCACAGGAACAGACGTATTTTCTCTTGGAAGTGAGGGAAGGAAATGTAAGTACTGGAGAGTTGTTAACAGTATGGGGACAGAAGATTCAGGATGAAACCTTACAGCTTGAGCCGGATATGCAGTTTCAGATGAAATTAGATGAAAAAAATACTGTGATTAATATTGCCGAGTTGGAAGCGGCAAAATGTCTGACAGATAAAGATGCAGGAAAGTATTATAAAGGGGATGGAACGCAGGAAAATCCATATACCTTCTTAATTAGTGATGAAGGAATCGTGGAAGGCAGTTTTTTCAATGAGATGAGAAAACAAAAGGCGTTTTTCCGTTTGGAAGTTTGGAATATAAAAGAAAATTCTTGTGGTTTGTGGAAAGCATGGGAGCAAAATGGTGCAAATCTGGAAAAAGTTGATGACAAGTCAGAGTATGTGGTGAATTTGGAACTGAAACTGCAGAGTGGAGAACAGACAGAACCAGAAGTAACGCCGGAACCGGGAACAGAGCCGGAAGTAACGCCGGAACCGGGAACAGAGCCGGAAGTGACACCAGAACCGGGAACAGAACCGGAAGTAACACCAGAACCGGGAACAGAGCCAGAAGTAACGCCGGAACCGGGAACAGAGCCGGAAGTGACACCAGAACCAGGAACAGAACCGGAAGTAACGCCGGAACCGGGAATTGATTCGGAAGAAACACCAGAGTCGGGAACAGAGCCAAAAGCAACTTCAGAATTTACAAAAGATCCTGAAACGACACCAGAAACTGGCACAGTTCCGGAAACAGTTACAGAAGGACAGGTAGCTGGTTTGACCACTTCTGCGTTATATACAAAAACCGTAAAATATTTGTCGCTTGATTATGTTATGACAAGTACATACGATGGGATGACCAAAGAAGACATTCAGAAGCAAATAGAAGAGAAGGAAAAAGAAATAAAAGGATATCAACTGGATTTGAAAGGCATTAATCTGGAATTGAAAACGATGGAAAAAGAACTGGGAAATCAGACAGTAAAAAGTACGATTACCGGTGTCGTTAAATCAGTTGGTGATCCTGAGCATCTAGGAGCAAATGGTGAGCCGCTGATTCAGGTGGTCAGCAGTGAAGGCTTGTATATTCAGGGAACAATCAGTGAACTGCGATTGGATGAACTGCAGGTTGGGGATAAATTGAATGGATTTTCTTATGATACAGGTGTAAGTTTTACAGCAGAAGTGAGAGAAATTTCTCCTTATCCAATTGAAAGCTATCAAGAGGGAAATGCGTCCGTGTATCCATTTACAGCCTATATTGAAAATGCAGAAGGTTTGAATAATTATAGCTATGCAGAGCTTACGATTGCTGATGGAAATGGAAGCAATAATGCGACAGGCATTACTCTGGAAAAACCATTTGTACGTACGGAAAATGGGCAGTATTATGTCATGATCGATGATGGAAACGGGAAGCTGAAAAAACAGATCGTAGAAATATCCGGTATGTTGTATGGATCTGTTTACAAGATTTCCTCAGGTTTGACTGTTGAAGATAAAATTGCATTTCCATACGGAAAGAATGTAGCAGAAGGAACGAAAACTGAAGACGGTACGATGCAGGATTTGTACGGATAGGAGGGGGAAAGATGGTTGAAAATATCAGATTGGCATTTGGTGGAATCTGGTCGCACAAGATGAGATCATTTCTTACCATGTTAGGCATTATTATTGGAATCGCATCCATTATTTCCATTGTTTCGACTATCCGCGGGACCAATGAGCAGATCAAAGAAAATCTGATTGGAGCAGGAAATAATAATGTGGATGTAAAATTGTATCAGGGGGATTACGAGTACGACAATTATATGGGAAGTCCATCGGGTGTCAGCATGGTAAGTCAGGACCAGATGGATGAAATCAGTGCGTTGGAAGGCGTAGTCAGTGCAACTTTCTATAATAAAAGAAATTGGGTAGATGGAATTATGTATCAGGATACTTCTTTGGATAGCGGAAGTATGTACGGTGTGGATATGGATTTTCTGAAAACTAAAGGCTATGTCATTCATACCGGACGTGGATTTGTGGAAGATGATTATACAAAAATCAGAAAAGTTGCGCTTTTAGATGATACGGCAGTGCAGTCTTTATTTGCGGGGGAAAGTCCGCTGGGAAAAACACTGGAAATCCGGGGAGAACCATTTACAATTATCGGAAGTATCCGAAAATCAGAAGCTTTTGAACCAGTTATTAATAGTCTGGAAGATTATTATATGTACAATCAGGATTCCTACGGAATGGTGCTGATTCCTAAAACAGCATGGCCGATTGTTTTTAATTTTGATGAAGCAGAGGAAGTCAGCGTGATGGCAGAGTCTACGGATTCTATGAGTACCATTGGCAAAAAAGTGGAAGAAATCATGAATCAATCAGTGGTGAATTATACTATGAATCAGGAAGGAGAAACAGAAGACGGAATTTCTTATCGTGCGGCAGACCTTTTGGAAACGGTGAAAAACTTACAAAAAGTCAGTGAAAATACGAATAAACAGCTGCTTTGGATTGCAAGTATTTCACTTCTGGTAGGCGGAATTGGCGTTATGAATATCATGTTGGTTTCTGTAACCGAACGTACCAGTGAAATTGGCTTGAAAAAAGCGTTAGGAGCCAGAAAAAAGAAGATTTTGTGGCAGTTTTTGACGGAATCCGCTGTTTTGACCAGTGTGGGAGGTTTCCTTGGTGTGCTTGCGGGAATTATTTTATCACAAGTCATAGCAAAAATGTCCCAGACACCGGTGGCCATCAGCATTCCGGCAAGTATTCTGGCAGTTGTATTTTCCATGGCGATAGGGATTATTTTTGGGTTGCTGCCATCTATTAAGGCAGCGAATCTGAATCCGATTGATGCGCTGCGGCATGAGTAGAAGTATATAGATAAACGATTGGTACCAATTCATTTCGTGTGTCAAAAAAGAATATCAGTTCCTGTTTCTTCAAAGGAACTGATATTCTTTTTGTTTGACGAAAAAATTTTAGAATCCCATTTCTTCAGGACAAAGAATCACAGTAATTCTTCCCGGATGCATGGATTTTCTTGTGATTACGGTCTGGCAGCAGATGCAGCCTGGGCTCAGACAATCCGCACATACACCAGTAGAGGCACAAGGTGTTTTGACTCCTACACGGATGGCGTTTGGTGGAGATGCGAGGGTACGAATGCGACGCATACCGTCTTCCACGTTGGCGCAGATTTTATTGATGCCGGCAACCACGATCACGTGTGCAGGTCCATTGATCAGACACGCCACACGATTTCCATTTCCATCAATGTTAATCAGCTGTCCATCAACGGTCAGTGCATTGGTACTCATAAGAAAATAATCTGCACAGACAATTTTTCCATAAAGTACGCGGGATTCTTCCGGTGTTTTTGCTGCTTTGCGGTCGATCAATTCGTAATTTCCATTTTGTAAGGATGCCAGTACACCAGATTCAACAAGTGTTTCGGAACCTCCCCAGGTAACAGAAGAACCGTCTGGAATCAGTTCATTTACTTTTGCAACAATATCTTCTTTGGTTTCACAATAAATACCGGACATACCACGTTTTTCCAAATGGGAAATGATGGTAGCAGCCGTATTTTTAAAACTTTCTGTTTTAAATGACATAATAATACTCCTTTCATTGCTAAATATCTGCAGTTCGAAAATCATATGTATGAAAAAATATGATTTTAAGAGCCTGCACTTATCTTACGGCAAATTAAATATATGCCTATTATAAAGGTTTCATGAAAAAAGTAAAAGCAATCTTAAGGAAAAAATCACAAAAATTTCACCGGGTTTTCAAGATTTTTTGGTAAATGTATAGTATAATATAGAAAAATACGACACAAAAAGGGGGTTAGCGTATGAATATTTTGTTCTTTTTAACACCAAAAAGTGAGGTAGCTTATGTGTCAAATGATGATACATTAAGACAAGTCGTGGAAAAGGTAGAATATCACAAATATACAGCTATTCCTATGTTGAACAAAAGTGGAAAGTATGTTGGCACAGTTACAGAGGGGGATTTGCTGCGATACATAAAGGGTCGCTATACCATGAATATGAAAGAAGCGGAAGATTGTTCGATCAGCCGTGTTCCGCTGCGTTGGAAGTACCAGTCGGTTAATATTAATTGCAATATGGAAGATTTAGTAGAAGTCGCAGTCAGCCAGAATTTTGTTCCCGTAGTAGACGATGCCAATAATTTCATTGGGATTATTCGAAGAAGTGACATTATTCGGTATTGTTATAAAAAAACGAAACAGCTTATGAAAGAGAATCAGAAATAATGAGATACCTTTTTGGTTTCAACAGAGACGAACATATTTAGAAAACAGAAACTATTAGTGGGGGAAGAAAAGGAATTAATCCAAAAAGAATAGAGGATTAATTCCTTTTTTCGTTTTTTTGTCCCAAACAGGGGAATTGATATTCTTGAAACATGATGCTATAATAAAGCAAGGTATGTTTAAATTTAATTTTGGAGGATATGACATAGATGAATACATTGATTGAATTAATTACCGAAGAAGTAAAAAGCGCTTTTTCAAATGCTGGATATGATGCGTCCTATGGGAGAGTAACATTGTCTAATCGTCCTGATTTGTGTGAATATCAGTGTAATGGTGCGATGGCAGCAGCAAAAGCTTACCGCAAAGCGCCAATTATGATTGCAAAAGATGTAGTTGCACAGATGTCTGAAAGTCAGGCACTGGAAAGTGTAGAAGCAGTAAATCCAGGATTTATCAATATTAAAGTTTCCGGCGCTTACCTGGCACAGTTTTTGACAAATATGCGCCTTTCTGGGAATTTAGGTGCAGCAAAAGCGGAAAACCCAATGAAAATGGTTCTGGATTACGGCGGACCAAACGTTGCAAAACCACTGCATGTAGGACATCTTCGTTCTGCTATCATTGGAGAAAGCATCAAACGTATGGGAAGATTTTTGGGACATGAAATCATCGGTGACGTACATCTGGGAGACTGGGGTCTGCAGATGGGTCTGATCATTACGGAACTTCGCAAAAGACAGCCAGAACTGGTATATTTTGAAGAAGGATATGAAGGCGATTATCCAGAAGAAGCTCCATTTACCATTAGCGAACTGGAAGAAATTTATCCGGCAGCAAGTGGAAAATCTAAGACAGATGAAGCATACAAAGCAGAAGCTTTGGAAGCGACTCACCAGTTACAGAGTGGAAACAGAGGATATCGTGCCCTGTGGAGACATATTTTAAATGTTTCTGTAACTGACCTGAAGAAAAACTATGCAAACTTAAACGTAGATTTTGACCTCTGGAATGGAGAATCTGATGTGCAGGATTACATCGCACCGATGGTAAAAGATTTGAAAGACAGAGGACTGGCTTACGAAGACCAGGGAGCGATTGTTGTAGATGTGAAGAAAGATACAGATACAAAAGAAGTTCCTCCATGTATGATCTTAAAATCCGATGGAGCTGCGCTGTATACAACCACAGACTTGGCTACTATCGTAGAACGTATGGAAAAATATCAGCCAGATGAAATCCTGTACGTCGTTGACAAACGCCAGGAAATGCATTTTGAACAGGTATTCCGCTGTGCAAGAAAAGCAGGTATGGTAAACGAAGACACCAAACTTTCTTTCCTTGGATTTGGTACCATGAACGGAAAAGACGGAAAACCATTTAAAACAAGAGATGGCGGCGTTATGCGTCTGGAAAATCTGATTCGTGAGATCAACGAAGAAATGTACAAAAAAATCGTGGACAACCGCAGCGTAAAAGAAGAAGATGCTGTATCTACTGCTAAAATTGTTGGTCTGTCTGCTATTAAATACGGAGATTTGTCCAACCAGGCATCCAAAGATTATGTATTTGACGTAGACCGCTTCACTTCTTTTGAAGGAAATACAGGTCCATATATTCTGTATACAACCGTACGTATCAAATCTATTTTGAGCCGTTATGCGGAAGATGGTGGAAATATTGCAGAAGCAGCACTTTTGGCACCTGTAAGCGAAAGTGAAAAAGCATTGATGCTGGAAACATCCAAATTCAATGGAGTGGTTGTAAATGCATTCGAAGAAAAAGCACCTCATAAGATTTGTTCTTATATCTATGAAGTTGCCAATGCATTTAACAGATTCTATCATGAAGTAAAAATTTTGTCAGAAGAAAATCTGGAACAGAAAAAATCTTACATTGCACTGCTTGTGTTGGTAAAGGAAGTTCTGGAAGCATGTATCGATATGTTGGGATTTGAAGCTCCTGAAAGAATGTAAGATGGGTGATCGTATGAAAAAAGGGATGAAGGTAAATCGTTTTTTAATGCTTGCAGTTCTTATGATGGTTGGAATGCTGATGATGACTTCCTGTGGGAAAAAGAATGAGGAAGAAGTGACCAGCAAGGAAGATACTGTGAATGTGGAAGAACAGGAAACAACAGAAGCAGATACTGACGAAACAGAAGCCTTGGATGCGGAAGATGCTGCAGGTGCTACAGAAGCAGAGGATGCTGCAGAAGAAGATGCAATAGAGGTGGAAGTGACAGAAGAGCCGGAAGAATTGATACCAGAAGAACCGGAACTGATTGGTACGGGCAAGATGGTTGCTATTGATGCTGGACATCAGGGAAAAGGTAATCATGAACAGGAACCTATTGGACCAGGTGCTTCTGAGACAAAACCAAAAGTTGCTTCCGGTACTACAGGACGTACCACAGGCGTTCCAGAATACGTTTTGAATCTGGATGTTGCTATGAAATTAAAAGAAGAACTTCTGGAAAGAGGTTATGAAGTATACATGATTCGTGAGACTCATGATATTGATATCAGTAACTCCGAAAGAGCAAAAGTGGCAGCAGATGCAGGTGCAGATATTCTTGTTCGCATTCATGCCAATGGTTCCGATAATACTTCCGTGGCAGGTGCCTTGACAATGGCTCCGTCCACATCCAATCGTTTTTTGAGTGCAGATTTGATTACGGAATGTCAGGAATTGTCTGCTGATATTATTGAAACATACTGTGCTGCAACTGGTGCTAATAACCAGGGCATTTATCAGACAGATACCATGAGTGGGCTGAACTGGTGTACCATTCCAGCTACCATTGTAGAACTTGGCTATATGACCAATCCGGAAGAAGATACCAAGATGCAGACAGAAGAATATCAGGAGCTTATGGTGCAGGGAATCGCGAATGGAATCGACCAGTATTTTGCATCTAAGTAAGAAAGCGGGATGATGTTATGTCACAGGTTATTTTATTTGATTTAGATGGTACTTTGACAGATCCTTTTGAAGGGATTACGAAAAGTGTGCAGTATGCACTTTCCAAAATGGGGGTTGTCGAAGAAAACCTTGATAATTTGAAAAAATATATCGGTCCGCCGTTAAAAGACAGCTTTATGGAATTTGCCGGCATGACTGAGGATGAGGCAGTGCAAGCAATCGCATATTATAGGGAACGTTTTCGTGATACAGGAATTTTTGAAAATAAGCTGTATCCGAAAGTTCCGGATTTATTGGAATTGCTGCAGATCAATGATAAGATCATGGGCGTTGCTTCATCCAAACCAGAAGTGTTTGTAAAACAGATTCTGGAACATTTCGAAATTGCTTCCTATTTTCGGGTTGTAGTGGGAAGTGAACTGGATGGAACCAGAAACAAAAAATCAGAAGTAATCGAAGAAGCACTGAATCGATTGGGAATGCAGACCCAGCGAGATAAAGTCATTATGGTTGGGGACAGAGAACACGATGTATATGGTGCGATTAGTTGCGGAATCCAGTGTGTAGGTGCTGCCTATGGTTATGGAAGTCAGGAAGAATTGGAACAGGCAGGTGCGGTATATATTGCAGAAACAGTAGAAGATCTGGCGATTCTTGCCAGTCCAAATGATGAAGAAACCACGGAACATGTGGAATCCATCCGTAATATTCAGATGGAACCGGTGGTTGACGAGACTCAGCCTTTACGGGAAGAACTTGCAGAAAATATACAGGCCATTAGCGAAGAAGACATACCCGTTGTACAAAAAGAAATGAGTACGATCAGACATATCTGGAGAAGTATTTATCCAATATTGATTCATTACGGTATCTCGATTCTTTCTACGGTTGTTGCAATGGTGTATTTTATGGCTGTTTCTTTTGACAGTTTTTATGAAAAAACATTGGAAACCAGTTTGTATCAGTTAATTGTTACATCCATTTTGGCAGGCGGTATTACCTTGCTGATCTATCGTTCGGATCAGAAAAAACGAAAAGAAGGATATCTTGGAAAGCGTGCAGATTTTGTCTGGTGCCCACCGGTCATCTGGTTTTCGGTCGTGGTTTTGGCGGTGGATGGATGTCAGATTTTAAATGATCTGATTATTTTGTTCCGTTTGAATGAGATATTCCCGGGATATTCCCAGTTGGCTGAGTTGACGATGGAAGGACAGCCAATGTGGCTGTTGCTGCTTACTGTTGGTATCCTTGCACCAATTACAGAAGAACTGGTATTTCGCGGATTGGTATTTCGCAGAATGAAAGACTGGATGAAACCGACAATGGCAATCGTATTATCAGCGGTATTCTTTGGCCTTTACCATGGAAATTTTGTACAGTTTTTATATGCGGCTTTGCTTGGAATGCTTCTTGCTTTGATGTATCATCGAACAGGAACGTTGTGGACTGCAATTGTTGCGCACATGGCTGCTAATCTATGGAGCCTGTTCGGGTATGAATGGTGGAGTCAGATGATGCATCATAATATGGCAACATTTGTTCTGGGTATTGTCCTGGAATTGTTATTATGCATTATTCCAGGATATTGGATATTCTTTGATAGAAAAAAACTGGCGAGATCCATCAACAAAGCAGAAAAATCTTTGAAAAAGAGACAGAAAAAAGAGAAAAAAAACTTGTAAGTACAATATCTTTGTGCTATAATGCAAAGGTCGCAAAAATACACCTATGCCGATTCCGAGAAGGTGCCTGAAAAGGTCTCGAAAAGAATGAGAAGCATAGGGAAGATTAAAACCAAAATAGAAGGAGATTGAAATCATGAGCGTTATTTCAATGAAACAGTTGCTTGAAGCAGGTGTACATTTCGGACACCAGACAAGAAGATGGAACCCTAAAATGGCTGAATACATCTACACAGAAAGAAACGGAATCTATATCATCGACTTACAGAAATCCGTTGGAATGGTAGATGATGCATACAAAGCTATTTCTGACATTGCAGCAGAAGGTGGCACAATCCTGTTCGTAGGAACAAAAAAACAGGCTCAGGATGCTATCAAAGTTGAAGCTGAACGTTGCGGTATGTACTACGTTAACGAAAGATGGTTAGGTGGTATGCTGACAAACTTCAAAACAATCCAGAGCAGAATCGCAAGATTGAAAGAAATCGAAGCTATGGAAGCTGACGGAACATTCGATGTTCTGCCTAAAAAAGAAGTTTTCGCTCTGAAAAAAGAGTGGGAAAAACTGGAAAAGAACCTGGGCGGAATCAAAGAAATGAAAAAAGTTCCAGATGCTATCTTTGTAGTAGATCCTAAAAAAGAAAGAATCTGTGTTCAGGAAGCTCATACTCTGGGAATTCCTCTGATCGGTATCTGTGATACAAACTGTGACCCAGAAGAACTGGATTACGTTATCCCAGGTAACGATGATGCTATTCGTGCAGTAAAACTGATCGTTTCCAAAATGGCAGACGCTGTTATCGAAGCAAATCAGGGAACTACAGCAGAAGTAGAATTCGTTGAAGAAGCAGTAGAAGAATAAGAATTTCAATAACTTTGAAAGTCTGGCTGCTGTCCGGTCAGGACTGTAGTCAGATTTTCTTTTATGAAAAATTTGGGAAAATCCCACGGATTTTTCCTGTTACAAAGCATTCCTGAAAGGTTTGCCGGCTGGCAGATCTTGAAGATATTTGAGGAGGAAATAACAATGGCTATTACAGCAAAGATGGTAAAAGAATTGAGAGAAATGACTGGCGCTGGTATGATGGATTGCAAGAAAGCTCTCACAGAAACAAACGGAGATATGGAAGCAGCAGTTGAAGTATTAAGAAAAAGCGGTGCTGCTAAAATGCAGAAAAAAGCTTCCCGTATTGCAGCTGAAGGTATCGCTCGTGTTGCAAAAAATAACAATGAAGTAGTTGTTGCAGAAGTTAACTCTGAAACAGACTTTGTTGCAAAGAACGAATTATTCCAGGGATTTGTACAGTTAGTTGCTGATACAGCACTTACATCCGGTTTGAACGGTGGTAAAAATGGTGAAGATGTGGAAGCTCTTCTTGAAATGAACGGTCTTAAAGATGAATTGGTTGAAAAAACAGCTACAATCGGTGAAAAATTATCTGTTCGTAGATTTGCAAAAGTTTCTGGTGAATGTGTAGCTAGCTATATTCATGCAGGTGGTAAAATTGGTGTAATCGTAGCTGCTGATGGTGCAACTGGTGTAGAAGAAGCACTGACAAATGTAGCTATGCAGGTTGCAGCTATGAGACCAGAATATATCAGCAGAGCAGATATCGATCAGGCTGAAATCGCTAAAATGAGAGAAATCATCGTTGATTCTTCATTAAGCGATCCAGCTTCTCTTCCAAAACCAATTCTGAATGCTTTAATCAACAAAGCATGTACAGAAAAAGTTTGGAGTGATGAAGATATTGCTATTTACGAAGAAAAGAAATCAAATATGAACTATTTGTTTAACTTCCTTTCAAAAGAAGCAGTTGCTCAGCTTGTATCTTTAGCTATGGATGACAAAGCAAACATCATGGCAAACAAGATTTTCAATGGTGCAGTAGAAGGTCGTGTTTCCAAACAGTTAAAAGACATCTGCTTATTAGACCAGGTTTACGTAAAAGCAGAAGATGGAAAGCAGACTGTTGGTGCATACCTGAAATCTGTAAACAAAGATTTGGCAATCAAGAACATTGTTCGTTTCGAAGTAGGCGAAGGTATGGAAAAGAAAGAAGAAAACTTTGCTGAAGAAGTTGCAAAACAGATGGGTAAATAATCTGAAGTTTGTTCAAATTTAATTAATGTAATTTAAGGCTTCGAAAGCCTTATACCGTCCGTATTTTCTGATGGTTATAAGGTTTTTGGAGCTTTTTTGTGTTCACTAAAATAAAATGCGATATTTACCTCTCGAAGAATGAAGACGAAGAAAAATATTTGACAATAGTCCGAATACGGACTATACTAAGATGAGAGTCTGTTTACGGACTCTTGTCTTGTGTTCGGAGAAAAGCAGATGGGAGGAATGTGATGAATATCGGAGAATTTATCGATCAAATCGAGCAGCAGAGAAAAGAACAGGATGCGATTTACCATAATGTAGCAGTTGCATATGGTTTATCAGATACAGCCATGTGGGTTTTGTATTTTGTTTCAAATTCTAAGGAAGTCTGTACACAGCATAATCTTTGCCAGCAAAGTTATTATGCAAAACAAACAATCAACACGGCGATTACAAATCTTGTAAAAAATGGGTATGTAGACCTTGAATTGATACCGGGGACCCGCAATCACAAAAAAATTCTTCTCACTCCGAAAGGATGGGAACTTGCGAAAAACACAACAGATCATTTGCGGGAAGCAGAATTGCGGGCGTATGGCAGGCTGAACGAAAGTGAACTGAGAGAGTATCTGGAAATGACAACCAGACTTACGATGTTTCTGCGGGAAGAAACAGACAAAATTATTAAATAGGGGGTTTAGCATGAAAATTATTACAATCAGTCGAGAATTTGGAAGCGGCGGTCGTGAACTTGGCAGGCGACTTGCAGAGCTGACAGGATATGATTATTATGACAGCGAAATTATCTCTACAGTGGCGAGAAACATTGGCATGGATGAAAGTTATGTAGAGAAGACTTTGGTAGATCACGGATGGCAGAACCAGCCGATAACCTATCGCAGTACACTTGGTTCTACGGGATACATTCAGGCTTCCAAAGTCAATATGTTACTGGAACAGAAGAAAGTAATTGAGGGAATTGCGGCTTTAGGCAAAGATTGTATCATTGTTGGGCGAAATGCAGACATTATTTTAAGTGAATATCGTCCATTCAACATATTTGTATGTGCAGAAACAGAAGCGAAAGTAAAACGCTGTGTGGAACGTGCACCGGAAGGAGAAAATCTGACCGAGAAAGAATTAGTACGAAAGATGAAACAGATTGACAAGATGCGTAAGCAGACGAGAGAAATTATGGCAGGTTCTGATTGGGGACAGCGCGCTTCTTATCATCTTATTGTAAATACAACAGATTGGGAAATGAAAGAATTGGTACCGGCTGTTGCGGATTTCGCCGCACATTGGTTTAGGAGGGCATAATGAAAAAACAAGTGCAATTATCAGATCATTTTACATATAGCCATTTGCTGCGTTTTACACTTCCGTCCATTGGTATGATGATTTTTACTTCTATCTATGGAATGGTAGATGGCTTCTTTATTTCCAACTTTGTTGGGAAAACTGCGTTTGCATCTGTAAATCTGATCATTCCATTTTTGCAGATTCTCGGTGGAGTAGGTGCGATGCTTGGTGTTGGAGGCAGCGCTTTGGTTGCGAAAACATTGGGCGAAGGTGATGTACAAAGGGCAAGAAGATATTTCACGATGATGATGTATCTGATGCTTGGAACGAGTATATTCTTAACTGTAGTTGGGATTGTGGTGCTTCGTCCGGTAGCGTATTTATTTGGGGCAACAGATGCTATGATTGGCGATGTTATGACATATGGTACGATTTGTCTGGTGTTTAATACTGCCCTTCAGGCGCAGTATACGTTCCAAAGTTATCTGATTGTAGCTGAAAAACCACAATTTGCCTTGAAAGTAGTAGTTGCGGCAGGTATTTCCAATATGGTATTGGACTTTTTGTTTATGGCTATCTTCCACATGGGTGTAGCAGGTGCGGCATTTATTTTCCTTGGGGTGTTCAATGGATATTCACAGGGAAGTTCCCCGATTATGGGTTATCATTATGGTGCGCATAATTATAAAGAAATGAAAAATGTCCTGAAAAAGAGTTTGATCATTCTTGGTACAGCAGGTGTTGTTTTGACAACATTGGCGATTTTGCTTGCACGTCCTCTTTCTGCAGTTTTCGTAGGATATGATGCAGAATTACTTGATATGACAGCACGTGCCTTTAGGATTTGTGCTACGCCATTCCTTGTGATGTGGTTCAATATGTATACATCTTCCTTCTTTACCGCGTTAAACGATGGTGCGGTGTCTGCAGGTATTTCGTTTATGCGTGCACTGGTTCTGCCTGTCATCTGTATTATTGTTCTGCCGATGATTTGGGAACTGGATGGTGTATGGTATTCATTGGTTGCCAGCGAAGTTTTGGGAGTATTGGTTTCCCTTTACTTTATGCTGAGTAAGAGAAAGAAATATCACTATTAGAATGGCTTATTCCTTTCAAATGGTAGAAATCATTCCTATGATAGGATATAATGAAGTTTATAAAGTAATGGACATCGTGGACGAGAAGATGGAGGGTTAATTTATGAACTATCAGGAAATCATTGAAAATGCCAGAAAGAATATTGGAAAATACTGCAAGGCATGTCTTGTTTGTAATGGAAAAGCCTGTGGCAATCAGATTCCGGGACCTGGTGCGAAGGGTGTAGGAGACACAGCAATCAGAAATTATAACAAATGGCAGGAAATTCGTGTAAATATGGATACGTTCTGCGAAAACAAACCAGTAGATACAAAAAAAGAGCTGTTTGGGCAGACATTTGCATATCCATTTTTTGCAGGTCCTGTAGGTGCAGTGAATTTGCATTATAGCGAGGCATACGATGACGTCAGTTATAATAACACGCTGGTTTCTGCGTGTGCAGAAGCAGGAATTGCAGCATTCACGGGAGATGGCGTGAATCCAGTGGTGATGGATGCAGCTACGAAAGCAATCAAAGAATGTGGAGGAATCGGTGTTCCAACCGTAAAACCATGGAACTTGGATATCGTAAAAGAAAAATTGGATCTGGCAGCAGATGCAGGAGCATTTGCAGTGGCAATGGATATCGACGCTGCCGGACTTCCCTTCTTGAAAAACATGACTCCACCAGCCGGAAGTAAGACCGTGGAAGAAATGGCAGAAATCATTCGATTGGCTGGCGTGCCTTTTATTGTAAAAGGTGTTATGACTGTGAAAGGTGCTTTGAAAGCAAAAGAAGCAGGGGCATCCGCAATTGTAGTATCCAATCATGGAGGCAGAGTACTGGATCAGTGTCCGGCAACGGCAGAAGTTTTGGAAGAAATCGTAAAAGCTGTTGATGGCAGCATGAAAGTATTCGTAGATGGCGGAATTCGCTCAGGAACTGATGTCTTTAAAGCACTCGCATTGGGCGCAGACGGTGTGCTGATCTGCAGACCATTTGTAACCGCAGTGTATGGAGGCGGAACAGATGGGGTGAAAACATATGTCAAAAAAATCGGCACGGAATTAAAAGATACGATGCAGATGTGCGGTGCACATAGTTTAGAAGAAATTACCAGAGATATGGTGAGATAATAATAAAAAATCAATGGTTTTGTGAGTTGGAATCACAAAATCATTGATTTTTTGAATTATTCGACTTTTTCAATTTTAAACACATTAATGGTATCTACATCAGGACAGCAATATATATCGCTGCTTAATTTACCGCCATAACGCAGAATATCAATCATAGGAAAGAGTACATGCATTGCCATAGGACAAAGTTTGCCTCGTTCTGTATCAAAATCAAAAGTATCACCGATTTGATGTCCACGATGACACGGACAGTCACCTTTTTGGTCTATCAGAGTTATTTTGATTTTCATAGTTTGCCCTCGCTAATATATTTTTCAATATCAACACCAAAAAATTTTTCTTTCTTGTCCAGATTATCCTGAATGATGTTTCTAACTGTCTGCATTGCGTGGGAAGTAGCGTTTTGAAGGGATGTACCGTTCATTACGTCACTAATGAGAACTGCGGAGAAAATATCTCCAGTTCCAGGAAAGCGAACATCAATCAGTGAAAATGGAATTTGGAAAATCTCATCTTTGGTATGGTCATAGCCAACAACGCAATCCTGTCCATTTACGGATGTACTTGTGATTACAACAGATTTTGCTCCGAGTGTCTGACAGCGGGTGAGTAAATCACGTGCCTGCTCAGTAGTTATGGTATCTGTATCGTAGAAACAATTGGTAAGGAAGCAGGCTTCGGTGAAGTTCGGGATCAAAATATCTGCGTAAGAGCTGAGTTTACGCATGATAGCAACATTGTTTTCTGTCATGCCGTTATACAATTTGCCTTCATCACCCATGATAGGGTCTACTACAACAAGTAGTTTGTCCTTATCCTGATTATTGATTAGTTTTTCAATAATTTCAATTTGTCGTGGATTTACCATAAATCCAGTTGAAATGCAATCAAAACGAAATCCTAAATTGTGCCAGATATCTACCGTTTTTTCCATATATTCGGTAGTATCCAGAATATCAAATTTGCCAAAATCAAGCGTGTTGGAAACTAATGCCGTAGGCAGTGATGCAATATTGATTCCTTTCGCTGATAAGATAGGAATCATAGCTCCCAATGCAATTTTTCCCACACCTGGCATATCGTTAATGCAGCATATTCTTTTCATTTGCATACCTCCATATTTGTTTTTATGAGATATATAAAAACAAAATTCTGTGAATAATTATACCATATTTATGTAAAATAAAACAAAAAATTTTGCTTCTTTACTTGTTTTACCTTACAAATTTGTTTTTAAGATGGAGTATATAAACAGCAAGGATTTGTGCGACATCGCCCACGCATTTGTCTATAGAAAAATACGAAAATCTATATTATACTTATTTGTAATTCGGAGGGGGACGGACGCAGATAATTGCTATTGCTTTTCAATAACAGGCCGCTCCTTCTCAAATCTTTTCCAAGATTGACTAAATTGACGCTCAGAAAAGTCTTCGCGCCAAAGTCAATCTAAGAAAAGGATTTTCGAACTCGCTGTTCCCCATTGCTATTGAAAAGCAATAGCAATTATCTGCTGTCCCTATCTACGAATTACAAATAAGCATATAAAAGGAAAAAGAGGATAATTGTAATGCGACAGATTGTGAATATAAATAACACCTGGTCTTTCTTAAAAGACGCAAAGGAAATTCCAACCGTATTTCTAAATACATGGGAAGTAGTGAACCTCCCACACACATGGAATGCCATCGATGGTATGGACGGCGGTGCTGATTATTTCAGAGGAACTTGTCAGTACGCAAAAATGATTAAAAAGGCAGAACTGCCGAAAAGTGACCGCTATTTTTTGGAAATCAATGGTGCAAATTCATCTGCAGATGTTTATGTAAATGGAAAACAGAAAGCGCATCATGACGGCGGATATTCCACATGGAGAGTGGATATTACAGAGGATTTAGAAGAAGAAACATTGGTAGTGATTGCTGTGGACAATGCTCCAAACGATATGGTGTATCCACAGGTGGCAGACTTTACTTTCTATGGAGGAATCTATCGAGATGTAAATATTGTTTGTGTCAATGATTCTCATTTTGATTTGGAATATTTTGGTGGAAAGGGTCTGGTTATCACACTGGAACTGAAGGAGCAGGATGCCCTGGTACGTATGCAGACGTATCTTACCAACAAAAAAGAAAATCAGACCATTCAGTATCAGATAAAAGATGCTGAAGGTAACATTGTGGCAGAAACAGAAACTGCTGCCACAGAAACTGTACTGACGATTCCGAATGTACATCGTTGGCATGGGCGTAAAGATCCATATCTGTATACAGCAGTTGTGACATTGAAAGAAAATACTGTTGTTTTGGATACGGTAACATCCGCATTTGGTTGTCGTACCTTCCGTATCGACCCAGAAAATGGATTTATTTTAAACGGAGAAGAGTATCCACTTCGCGGCGTGTCTCGTCATCAGGACAGAATTGGTTTGGGTAACGCATTGCTGCCGGAACATCACGAAGAAGATATGGATTTGATTTGTGAAGTAGGAGCAACTACGATTCGTTTGGCGCATTATCAGCATGATCAGTATTTTTATGATCTGTGTGACCAGAAAGGTATGATTGTCTGGGCTGAAATTCCTTACATTTCCAGTCATATGGCAACGGGAAGAGAAAATACCATTTCTCAGATGAAAGAATTGATCGTGCAAAATTATAATCATCCATCTATTGTTGTATGGGGACTTTCCAATGAAATTACGATCAATGGTGCAGAAGATGCTGACCTTGTGGAAAATCATCGTGTATTAAATGAACTAGTGCATGAAATGGACAAAACGCGTCTTACAACCATGGCAATTGTGTCCATGTGTCCGATGGATGCAGAATATATTCAGATTCCGGATACAGTTTCCTGGAATCATTATTTTGGCTGGTATGGTAGGTATTGAATTTACCAAAGAAGAACTGCTGGAAATGAATAAAAAATTAAATAAAATCAGATTGCCTAAGCGGTAATTGTATCTGGGTAATAGCCGATGAATCTTCAAAAATGAGGAGTCATCGGTTATTTTTTGGTAAAAAGCACGATTATCGTGCTTTTTCGAGTAGCTTTTTGCAGATTTTTCTTGTCAAATAATGCAAATTGAGATACTATAAAAATGTTGGGAAGTTTACAAAGATTTGACCGAAATTGAACGTAAACTTAACTTTCTGTATTTTGTATGTTTTATTTGAAAAGGGAGAAATTACAATGACTACAATACTTACAATGATTAAGCTCCTGGGCGGTCTTGCCATGTTCCTTTATGGTATGGAAATCATGGGTGACGGTCTGAAACAGGGGTCAGGAACAGCTTTAAAAAATGTATTAGGAAAACTTACACACAATGCATTTTTAGGACTCCTCACAGGTACATTAGTAACTGCAGTTATTCAGAGCTCCACAGCTACAATTGTATTGACCGTTGGTCTGATTGGAGCGGGTATTTTGAATCTGCGTCAGGCAGTCAGCATCGTACTTGGAGCAAACATTGGTACGACAGTAACTGCTCAGATTATTCGTCTGATGGATATCGATTCTTCTGGCGGATCTATTCTTTCTTTCTTTAAACCAGATACATTAGCACCTATGGCGTTGATCCTGGGTATTGTTCTGGTTATGTTTGTTAAGAAAGAAACCAGCAAGAATGTAGGAACAATCGCACTCGGCTTTGGTATTTTGTTTATGGGTCTGATTTCTATGACGGATGCAGTAGAACCATTATCTGAATCTCAGGCTTTCGTGGATATTCTGTCTTACTTTAGTAAAATGCCTCTGCTGGGTATTCTTACTGGTTTGGTTTTAACGGTTATCATTCAGAGTTCTTCTGCAATGGTAGGTATTTTGCAGGCATTATCTTCTACAGGCGTTATGACGTTTGAACTGGTATATCCAATCATCATGGGAATCAACCTTGGTACTTGTGTAACAACTGCTTTGGTATGTTCTATTGGTTCATCCAAAGATGCAAAACGTACAGGTGTCGTTCATATTGTATTTAACACAATCGGTACGATTTTATTTATGATTGTAATGACCTTGATTCGTAATTTCGGAGGATTTGCAAATCTGTGGGAAAGTGTTGTTGACAGTGGTGTGATTGCCAACTTCCAGACACTGTTCAATCTGGTTACTGCGATTGTGCTTTTACCATTTACAAATGTACTGGTTAAGATTGCATGTACAATCGTAAAAGACGATAAAGTTGAAGAGGTTGTTTATCCTGAAATTGCTGCACTTGACAGCAAACTGATGATTGCACCAACTGTTGCTCTGGGTGAAATCGAAAGAGTCGTAGGAAATGTAGCAAATGATGCAAGAGATAATATCGCACTTAGCCTCGCACAGTTCGCAAAATATGATGAAAAACGTGCAGAGCAGATTATGGAAACAGAAGACCGTTTGGATCTGTTTACAGACAAAGCGGACACTTATCTGATTGAATTATCTAAAAACATTGAATCTGAAACAGATAACCGTCATAGAAGTTTGCTGATGCAGTGTATCCGCGATGTGGAACGTATCGGAGACTATGCTACGAATTTTGATGAACTTGCGAAAAAAATGCATGATACAGAAATTGTATTTTCTGAAAGTGCACAGAAAGAGTTGGATATTCTCACGGATGCGGTTCTTGAAATTCTCCGATTAACAGTAGAATCTTTCGATGCAAATGATGATTCGATTGCCCGTCGTATTGAACCGTTGGAAGAAGTAATCGACGATATGGTATTACTTCTGAAAAACCGTCATACGGCTCGACTTTGCCAGGGAATCTGCAATATCAATGCTGGTTTGATCTTTATGGATATGCTGACACATCTGGAACGTACCGCAGACCAGTGTTCCAGTATTGCAATGCTGATTCTTAGCAAGAATAACGAAGAAATTATGAAAAACCATCATGCATATCTGCAGGAACTGCATATGTCTGCTGACCAGTCTTATTTGGCAGAACAGCAAAATCGCAGAGATCAGTATATGACAGCATTGGAAGCAATTGGGCTGTAAAAATTGAAATATAAAAAGAAGGTTTGTATCACATATGGTATAAACCTTCTTTTTTTCTAAAAATTATACTTATTTGTAATTCGGAGGGAAAAAGGAAGGATTCCTATACCATTCCAAAGGCAGGTCGTTCGTCTTCAACTAAGTGCTAACTGCGACTAATTGGCGCGAAGGCGTTCCTGAGCGTCAATTTAGTCAATCTTAGATGATAGCTGAGAAGGAGCGGCCTGTTATTGAAAAGCAATAGCAATTATCTGCGTCCCTCCGAATTACAAATATAAAAATATAAAGAAAGTATAAAAAAACTTGCTTTTTCATGAAAAATATTAAAATATGTGCTAAAATATTCTACAGCAATTTTACATAAGAGGAGAAAGTGTGGTATGGCAGCAATTCAAAGTATTTTGATTGGGTATTTATTCGGGGGAATAAACCCGGCGTATATTATTGGAAAATTGAAGGGGATTGATATCCGAAAATCAGGAACCAAAAACCCTGGGGCGAGTAATGCAGCGATTGTGATGGGTGCGAAGACGGGTGTGTTGATTGCATTGTTTGATATATTGAAAGCAGTGACGGCAATTAATCTTGCAAAATTTTTATTTCCATTTTTTGCGTATAGTCTGGAACTTGCAGGCGTGGGTTGTATTTTAGGACATATGTATCCGGTTTTTATGGAATTTCATGGAGGAAAAGGCGTTGCCTGTCTGGCAGGATTGATCATAGCATTTGATATTAAAGTTTTTGTTGCATTGGCTTCTGCAGTGATCAGTATTGCATTGATATTGGATCATCTGGTATTGGTTCCGGTTTTGGCATCGATTGCATTCCCAGTGATTTATGCGAAAAAAGTGGGAAGCGTTGCCGGGACGATGATTATTGTAATTGCATCGGCAGCGATTTTACATAAACATGTAGAAAATATCAAATGGCTAAAAGAAGGAAATGAAATTCCACTTAGCGTTTTGTGGAAAAAGAAAGAAAAATAATTCATTTTTTTCGATTGAAATATAAAAACTCAGCAGATAAACAATAATCTGCTGAGTTTTTGTATTTCAGGAAACTATTCTAGTTTTCTTTCTCCGATTTGATAGGGCTGTAGTAATAATGTGTTCCAGCATGTACCTGATGTAAGTTTCCGTCAATGATAATTTCCGTTTCTACAGGTGTTGTAATTTCATAACGCCACATACCATTTACTTTTTCCCATTTGGAACTGATCAAACCATGTCTGGTTTCCAGCGTTGCCTTTAACCAGTCGAGACGTGCATCCGGGTGTGGTGCAATGACAACTTTTTCATAACCAGGATATGCTTCCTGTGCACGGATACCGGCTGCTGTCAAATATACCCAGTCTGCTACAGAACCGTATGCGTAATGATTGAAGGAGTTCATGTCTGCACTCCAGAAATCACCATTTTCCATGATACCATCCCAATGTTCCCATATGGTTGTAGCGCCTTTGGTGATTGGATAGAGCCAGGATGGGTATTCTGTGCGAAGCAGAAGGGAATACGCCAGATCTGTATATCCATAATCACTCAATACGTGCAGAAGATATGGTGTTCCCACGAATCCCGTCATGAGCTGTACGTCGCTTGCGCTTACCATATCCGCCAGCTGGTCAGCTGCCTTTTGACAATCTTCAGCGAGGTGGAAATGTGCTGCAAGAATACATTCTGTCTGCGTTCTGTAATCCGTATACGTGCTGCGGAAGGTATCTACGATATGTTTGTAGAGGGTTTCGTATGCAGACACGTCTTTTCCAAGGACTTTTCCTGCTTTGATAACCAAAGAAGTAGAATGTGCATAAAATGCAGAGGCAATGAATTCTTCTCTGGTAGAACCTTTATAGCTTCCGGACGGAGCATCCAGTCCGAGCCAGTCACCATAGTGTTCGCCGCCGGTCCATAAATATGGAGTCGTAGTTTCTGCGGTAATATGATCGACCCATTTGTGCATACAGGTAAATTGCTGCTTAAGAATCTGAGGATTTCCATAAGCAAGATAAACTTCCCATGGACAAATGGTTGCAGCGTCAGCCCAGGCTGCACTTGGTTTTGGATTTTGCAGTACGTCCGGGATGACATGTCCTATATAACCGTTATCCCACTGATCTGCTGCCATATCTGCCAGCCATTTGGTGAAAAATTTTTCTGCATCGTAATTTAAACAGGCAGTTTTACAAAATACCTGTGCATCACCGGTCCAGCCAAGTCGTTCGTCTCTTTGTGGACAATCTGTCGGTACGTCTACAAAATTTCCTTTTTGTCCCCAGAAAATATTGTCGCATAAGCGATTCAACATTGGATTGGAGCAACTTAAATGTCCAGTCTGTTTCATATCCGAATAAAGTGCCACTGCTTGAAATGCATCCGTTGTTACGTTGACTGCCTCACCAGGAAATGCGTTGACGCGGATATAACGAAATCCCCAGAAGGTCAGTTTCGGTTTGTAAGTTTGCAGCCCATCTTTGCAAATATAATGATATTCCGCTTTGGCGCTGCGGTAGTTTTCTGTATAGAAATTTCCTTCTTTGTCCATGACTTCTGCGAAAGATAAGTCGATAACATCACCCTTACAGGCATTGACGGTAGTAACCACATAACCAGTTACATTCTGACCAAAATCGATGACCGTTTCGCCTTTTGGTGTTGTAAAGATGCAGGCAGGAGTCAGGATTTCGTGTTCTGTAATAGCTTCTCCTTGCTGTGGAATCAGTGTATCGAAAGGTCCATCAAAACAGGTTACAGGAATCGAATACACAGGGATTATAGTTGCATCATAATGTTCCCCATCGTATATTTCTGAATAACGGACATTGCTTTCAGCCACGTTCCAGCTT
>JAXJUX010000031.1:0-4155 GCA_036308845.1 Ruminococcus sp. | reverse complement strand
TGCGTATACTTTGCACTCAATGTTTCAAATTCTTCATCGGTATAATATTCTTCCGCATATGCTTTCAGATAATCTACCATTGAGTGCCCTACAGCATCAGAAAATGCTGCTTTTTCACGCCAGAGAATTCCCTCCGGCAAATAATCGCCTTGTTCAAAGGCATGTCGTAACAAATATTTTCCTTTTCCATATTTGTTCATTTTTAATTCCGGATCCACAGACATGACATATTTGACAAAGTCCAGATCCCCAAACGGTACTCTTGCTTCCAACGAGTTTACGGAAATACAACGGTCCGCACGCAATACATCATACATATGAAGTTCGCGGATTCTCTTTTCTGCTTCCTGTTGGAACGCATCTGCATCAGGTGCAAAGTCTGTATATTTATAACCAAACAATTCATCCGAAATCTCTCCTGTCAGAAGAACCCGGATATCTGTTTCTTCATGAATCGCTTTACAAACCAGATACATACCCATACTTGCACGAACTGTCGTAATATCAAAAGTACCAAGCAAATGTACTACCGTTTCCAGAGAAGACAATACATCTTCTTTGGAAATAATGACCTCTTTGTGGTCACTTCCTATAAAATCTGCTACTTGTTTTGCGTATTTTAAATCAATTGCATCTTCACTCATACCGATAGCAAATGTCTTGATTGGTTTGTCACTCTTTTTTGCTGCAATGGCGCATACAAGAGAAGAATCCAATCCACCGGATAACAGAAAACCTACTTTGGCATCCGCAACCAGACGTTTTTCTACACCAGCCACCAGTTTTTCATGAATCTTTTCACAAACTGTTTCCAAATCATCTACAGAGACCTCATCCACCTTTGCGATATCGCAGTAGCAGATAAATTCTCCACCTTTGTAATAATGTCCTGGTGGAAATGGCATAATCTTATCTGTCAGACCCACCAGGTTTTTTGCTTCACTGGCAAAAATGATAACTCCATCTTTATCATATCCATAATATAACGGACGTATACCAATTGGATCTCTTGCAGCTATGTATTCTCTATTGTCACCATCGTAAATAATGCAGGCAAATTCTGCATCCAACATTGCAAACATGTCAATTCCATGTTCTTTATACATTGGCAAAAGGATTTCACAGTCTGAATCACTTTTAAAATTGTATTTACTGGACAACTCCTGTTTCAATTTTTCAAAACCATAAATTTCACCATTACATACCACATAGCTGTCTCCTAACTGAAATGGCTGCATTCCAGAAGGGGTCAAGCCCATAATAGACAATCTGTGAAATCCCAGAAACCCATCTCCTGTATCCATAATCCTGCTGTCATCCGGGCCTCTGGATATCGTTCTCTCGAACCCTTCCAGAAATACTCTATAATCAGCACTACTGCTGCAATATCCCATGATTGAACACATAACCTATAACCTCCGTTATTCCCAGTAATTTGTTATAATCCAAAACCAATGGCTCGAAAACCAAACGATTTTCGAGTCATGGTTCTGAGTTATTACTGTATTTTATTCTACATCCTGAAGTGCATCATATCCTTCTTCACCAGTACGAACTTTTACAACATTTTCTACGTCATAAACGAAGATCTTACCATCACCGATGTGTCCGGTATAGAGAACTTTTTTCGCTGTTTCAATAACAGTACGAACAGGAACTTTGCTGACAACGATGTCAACCTGTACTTTTGGAAGCAGATTTGCTTCTACCTGTACACCACGATAATATTCTGGTTTTCCTTTCTGGATACCACATCCCAGTACATGAGATACTGTCATACCAGTAATACCAATATTCATCATGGCAGTTTTCAGAGTTTCAAATCTGGATTCTTTACAGATAATTTCAATTTTTGTAAATTTCGGTGTTCCTTCTTCAAAAGTAGGAACTTTTTTCACTGGCACAGCCTCTGCAACCGGAACGTCACCTGTTACAGCTACTGGCATATCACCGTCTTCCAGACAAGTTGTATCTGGGAGCATTGCAAATCCAGCATATGCTGTCAGTAAACCATGTTCAGATACATCCAGACCTGCAAGTTCATCTTCTGCGTCTGCACGAAGACCAATTGTATGTTTGATTGCAAGGAATACAATTGTAATAACAACTGCAACATATGCAGCAACTGAAAGTACACCAATCAACTGAACACTGAAGAAATGGAATCCACCGCCATAAAGCAGTCCTTTTTCCGTATTCACACCAGTTGCCAGTAAACCTGTAAGGATTGTTCCCATAGCCCCACAAACACAATGAACGGATACTGCACCAACCGGGTCATCGATTTTTGCCACTTTATCAAAAAATTCAACCGCAAATACAACTACTGTACCGCAGGCAATACCTATAATCGCTGCTCCTACTGGACTTACTGCATCACAACCGGCAGTAATGCCTACCAAACCTGCCAAAGCTGCATTGTATGTCATAGAAACATCTGGTTTTTTATAACGAATCCATGTAATGATCAGTGTTACACAACATGCAACTGCTGCTGCCAGGTTTGTGTTGAAAAATACCAGACCTGCAGTTTCCATCAGAGCATCGCTGTCCATACCAACCGTAGAAGCACCGTTAAAACCAAACCAACAGAACCAAAGAATAAATACACCAAGTGCTGCAAATGTCAGGTTGTGGCCAAGAATTGCACGTGGTTTTCCATCTTTATCGTATTTTCCAATACGAGGTCCAAGAATTTTTGCACCAATCAGAGCACAAACACCACCAACCATATGAACTGCAGTTGAACCTGCAAAATCGTGGAAACCTAACTGACTCAACCAGCCACCGCCCCAGATCCAATGTCCGGATACCGGATAGATGAAAAGTGAAATTGCTGCGGAATATACACAGTATGCACTGAATTTTGTTCTTTCAGCCATCGCACCAGATACGATAGTTGCTGCTGTTGCACAGAATACTGTCTGAAAAATCGCATATGCCCAAAGTGGAACACCTGCTGGTAAAATACTGCTGTAATCTCCACGAATCAGTGGATCAAATTTACCAATAATGGCATTTCCGCTGCCAAACATGATTCCAAACCCTACCAGCCAAAATGCTGGAGTACCGATACAAAAGTCCATCAGGTTTTTCATCAGAATGTTTCCTGTATTTTTTGCTCTTGTAAATCCGGCTTCACACATGGAAAAACCTGCCTGCATGAAGAACACCAACGCTGCCCCGATAAGTACCCAGATTGTGTTAACTGCACTGTATGTCATAAAACATTCCTTCTTTCCTATATGTTATTTTCTTGTTATCAAACAATTCATTTTGCTGAATTGTTCGGTTATTTTACACTGAAAAGCAAATCGCCATATGTTGGGAATGGCCAGTATTTTTTCGCTGTCATTGTTTCTGCTGCATCACAGGCATCTCTCAATTCACCCATTTTTACCAGAATCAAGTCACGAATCATATTTGCTTCTGCAATAATATCTTCTGCTGACTGAAGCTGTACCAAAGCGTCTTGTAATTCTTTTGTTTTCAAAGCGATGCTGTCTGTCAAAACAGATAATTTTCTTACCAGTTCCACTTCGTAGCTGCAAGCCAAAGATGCGTCTACTGCTTTTTTCGCTGCTGCTGCTTTTGCAACTTCCATCGTGTAGCTTTCTACTGCAGGTGCGATTTCTGTGGAAGCCATATCAACCATTGTATTTGCTTCAATCAATACTGTTTTACAGTAATTTTCCAGCATAATTTCTGTTCTGGATTGTAATTCTGCTTCTGAATACACACCATGTGCTGTCAGCATATCTACATTTTTCTTATCCATCAGATGTGGCATACAATCTGGTGTGGTGCGATAATTCAGCAGACCTCTTTTTTGTGTTGCTTCTTCAATCCATGTATCGTCATATCCGTTTCCATTGAAAATGATATGTTTATGATCTTTGATTGTTTTACGGATCATTTCATGCAATGCTGTTTCAAAATCTTCTGCTTTTTCCAAACGGTCAGCGTAAATTTTCAAACTTTCTGCAACTGCACTGTTCAGCATGATGTTTGCACATGCAATACTGTTGGAAGAACCCAGCAGTCTGAATTCAAACTTATTTCCTGTAAATGCAAAAGGTGATGTACGGTTACGGTCTGTTGTATCCCTGTTAAACTTAGGCAAAACATCTACACCGAGCTTCATCTGTGTCTTCT
>JAXJUX010000030.1:0-1963 GCA_036308845.1 Ruminococcus sp. | reverse complement strand
GGCGTATAGAATCGAAATATCAAATATAATACACAGGAACAGAAAGGTACAGAAAAGTGCCAGAGTGATCAGTTCCATGTCATCATCTCCTTTTGCCTATAGAGTATAATAGGCGTTTGCGAAACGCCAAAAGCCGCATAAATACGGCATTTTCTTATCGTTAAAATAAAATATCTCCTCAAGGTTTATGGTAAAATAGAATTGCCGAGAAACTATCAACCATCCACCAAAAGGAGATATACCTATATGATACCACATAAGCAGCTCACTTTGGCAGAAATTTTTGATGATTGCCAAAATAAATTTGATAATGACAAATATCAGTTTCTTCAGCTTCTTGACGAATCCATAAATCTTGATGAAATTGTTCCTGTTTCTTTTGTTACTCATTTTCACGCCAGAACCGGAAGACCTCGCAAACATCAGCTTTATCCGATGCTCAAAGCACTTCTGCTTCAACGTATTTTCTCAATCCCCACTGACTCGCTTCTGATCGTTTTTCTGAAATATTCCCAGGAATTGCGTGATTTCTGTGGCTTTGATATTGTTCCGGATGCTTCCAAATTTACCCGCTTCAAACAGGATTTCCTAATGGACTTACAATCCATGTTCGACCGGCTTGTTGACCTGACCGAACCGATATGCCAACGTATTGACAGTGCAAAATCTTCCATGCTGCTCTTTGATACTTCCGGTATTGAGGCATGGGTTACAGAAAACAATCCCAAGTATGCCAACCGCATTATCAAACAACTAAAAGCTTTCAAAAAGGCAAATGGTCTGGATGATTCCTACGACCCTTATAAAGCTGCTTATAGTTCCATGCCTTCCCATGCAGCTGCAAACCCTGACATTCAGCAGATGTACATTAACGGACATTTTTGTTATGCCTATAAATTCGGCATCATCTCGAATGGACTTGGCATTGTCAGAAATATTAGCTTTTATAACAAAGACTTCCTAAAAGCACATCCTGAAATCGTAATTGAAAAGAAATCTGATTCTCCGGATGAAGATAAAAGTCTTGCGGATTCTAAAGCACTGATTCCCACATTAAAGGATTTCTTTCAAAAGCATCCACTTATCAATCCTAAAACCTTTCTGGGGGATGCCGCATTTGATTCTATCGAAATCTATAAATACCTGTTACAGGAAGCTTCCTTTGAGAAAGCTTACATACCATTGAGAAATAAACTTAAAATCGAAGGCATTGATTACACTGTTAATGCAGATGGAATTCCCTGTTGTCCGAAAGATGCTTCGCTTCCCATGAAACGGGAAGGAAGCAAATCTCATTTACGCTGTGGACTTCCAACCATGAAATTTGTCTGCCCCAAAATGAAATGGGAATGGGACAACGTAGCAAAGAAATCTCGTCGTGTCTGCCACTGTGATAGTCCGTGTACAACATCATCCTGCGGAAGAATGATTTACATTTACCCGGAACAAAATCTCCGTGCTTATCCCGGAACCGTTCGTGGAACAGAAGAATGGGATTCCACTTATAAAATACGTGTAAATGTTGAAAAATCCATCAACCACTTTAAGGACAGTTTCTGTGTTGCAGGTCGTAGAACTCAGAACGAAAAAACTCTGCATGCTGACCTGCTGCTTGCCGGAATCACCCAGCTTATTACAGTAATAGTTGCTGACAGGATTCATAAGCACCAGTACATTCGTAGTCTGAAGCCTTTAATTGCATAAATTGATATGCTACATACCTGTTTTACAGGCAGATATTTTTATCTGCTTTGTTTTCATATTCAAAAATACTGCTTCTTACATACATTATCTAAAAATCCAGCTATACCAGATTTTCCCATGGTTGAATCAAGATTGTGACCCTGTTTCGCAATTACCTATATAATTCAATTACCTTAGTTGCTATTTTTTCGCAAAATTTCCTGTCATGTTCAACAAATAGCATGGTTGGCTCATACTTTAAAATTAATCTTTCTAACTG
>JAXJUX010000029.1:0-5429 GCA_036308845.1 Ruminococcus sp. | reverse complement strand
TGAAGTACAAAATAAAATACACTTTTATGTGATAAAGTGCTTGCAACCATGTATAAAGTGTGGTAATATTCTGTGATAAAGACGAATGTATTTCTGGGGCGAACAAATTCGCAAATCAGGAGGAGTTATGGAAAAAAAGACAAAATATTACATGGTGAAGGAAAAAGCCGTGCCGGATGTTTTGTTGAAGGTAGTAGAAGCAAAAAGAATTCTGGATTCAGAAAAGGCAGCTACCGTTCAGGAAGCTACGGAACGAGTGGGCATCAGCCGAAGTTCATTCTACAAGTACAAGGATGACATTTTCCCATTTCATGAACAGGCGAAAGGGAGAACCGTCACATTTATCTTGCAGATGGATGATAAGCCGGGAATTCTTTCCGATATTTTGAAAACCATTGCAGAATATCATGGAAACATTCTTACCATTCATCAGAGTATTCCAATCAATGGCATTGCCACCTTGACGCTGAGCGTAGAGATATTGCCGGAGGTTTGTGATGCGGAAGATATGATTGGGCAGATGGAACTTCAGGATGGTGTACATTATTTAAAAATATTAGGCAGGGAGTAAATTATTATGATTCAAATTGCAGTATTAGGATATGGTACAGTAGGTTCAGGTGTGGTTGAAGTTATCAACACAAATCAGAAAATTGTAAATAAAAACGTAGGGGAAGAAGTTAATATCAAATATGTTCTTGACTTGAGAGATTTCCCAGGGGACCCAGTGCAGGAAAAAATCGTTCATGATTACGATGTGATTGTAAATGACCCAGAAGTAAAAATTGTAGTAGAAGTTATGGGTGGAACAAATCCAGCTTATACATTTGTAAAACGTGCGTTGGAAAGCGGCAAATCCGTTTGTACATCCAACAAAGAACTGGTTGCAAAACATGGCGTAGAGCTGTCTGCAATCGCAAGAGAAAAAAATATCAACTTCTTATTTGAAGCAAGCTGTGGCGGCGGTATTCCAATCATCCGTCCACTGAATACTTGTCTGACAGCAGACGATATCGATGAAATCTCCGGTATTTTGAACGGAACAACAAACTACATTTTGAGTAAAATGAGTTCTGAAGGTTCTGAATTCGAAGACGTATTGAAAGAAGCACAGGAAAAAGGTTACGCAGAAAGAAATCCTGCAGCAGACGTAGAAGGATTTGATGCATGCCGTAAGATTGCTATTTTATCTTCTATCGCATATGGAAATCATGTGGATTTTGAAGATGTTTATACAGAAGGTATCACAAAGATTTCTGCAACTGACATCAAATATGCAAAAGCATGGGGCGCAGCAATCAAGCTGCTGGCTACAAGCCGCAAAGTAGGAGACAGCTATTGTGCAATGGTTTCTCCAGTTATGATCGACAGCACACATCCACTGTACAGTGTAAATGATGTATTTAACGCTATTTTCGTTCATGGAAATATGCTGGGTGATGCAATGTTCTACGGAAGTGGAGCAGGAAAACTGCCAACAGCAAGTGCAGTTGTTGGTGACGTTGTAGAAGCAGCTAAAAATCTGAATACCAATGTGATGCCAGGATGGAACAGCGAAAAACTGAGTCTGGTAGATCATAAGAGTGTAGAAAGCAGATTTTTCGTTCGTATGAAAGCAGATATGACAGCAGAACTGGCAAATGTGGAAGCTGTATTTGGACCAGTAGACGCAAAGAAAGTTGTTGCTGACGAATTTGGTTTCATTACAGAAAAAATGACAGAAGCAGCATATCTGGAAAAAGCAGCAAAATTTGATAATATCCTGGGAATGATCAGGGTTCGTTTTTAAAAATAAGAGGGCAGTCGAACACTGACTGTCCTTTTTACGTATCATAGAAAGTTTTGTTTGGAAGATATCTTCCGGAACAAAAAATGGAGGAAGTTATTATGAAGTATGTCGTTGTTTTAGGTGATGGAATGGCAGATTTGCCAATCGAAGAATTGGGAAATAAAACCCCATTGGAATATGCAAAAACACCAATGATGGATGAACTGGCAAAAAAAGGTGAAATCGGAATGGCAAGAACCGTTCCTGCCGGTATGAGTCCGGGAAGTGACACGGCGAATCTGGCTGTTATGGGATATGATCCGGTAAAATATTATTCCGGTCGTTCTCCATTGGAAGCGCTGAGTATTGGTGTGGCTATGAAAGATACCGATGTAGCGATTCGTTGTAATGTGGTAACTGTATCTGAGGAAGAAGAAAACTATGCGGACAAAACCATGATTGATCACAGTTCCAGTGAAATTTCCACAGAGGATGCAGCAATCCTTTTGCAGGCAGTTATGGATGAAATGGCAAATGAAACGTATCAGTTTTATGTGGGAACCAGTTATCGCCATTGCCTGATCTGGAACAAAGGCCAGGTAGTAAGATTGACACCGCCACACGATATTTTGGAAAAGAAAATCGGTACATACCTGCCAGGAGATAAGATGCTTCGTCATATGCAGGAAAGAAGCTATGAAATTTTATCCAAACACCCAATCAATATCGAGAGAAAGAAAAATGGATTAAATCCTGCGAACAGCATCTGGTTCTGGGGTGCAGGAACAAAACCGGCTCTGGATTCTTTTGAAGAAAAATATGGAAAAAAAGGTGTGATGGTTTCTGCCGTTGACCTGTTAAAAGGAATTGCAGTAGGCGGAGGCCTGACAAATAAGATTGTAGAAGGTGCCAATGGCGGTCTTCATACCAATTATGAAGGAAAAGCACAGGCGGCTGTAGATGCACTGACAAAAGAAGGATATGATTTTGCATACATTCATGTGGAAGCTCCGGACGAAATGGGGCATCAGGGAAGTGTAGAACGTAAGGTTTTATCGATAGAATATTTGGATCAGCGCATAATTCGACTTGTCAAAGAGCAATTGGATGAGTATAATGAACCATATCGCATGCTGATTCTGCCGGATCATCCAACACCGATTTGTGAGAGAACTCACACATCCGATCCGATTCCATATTTGCTGTATGACTCATCCGTTGAACAGGCAAATAGCTGGAAATACTGTGAAGCAGATGCCGCAACGAGCGAATTTGTGTTTGAACAGGGACACAAATTGATGGATTACTTTTTAAGATAGCAGTAGCTGTTCAGGGAATGTGTTGATGCCTGTTGGATATTCTCGTTGAATAGTTACAAATAACACAGGATATTCAGGAGGAAGTAATGTTAATTGTTAAAAAATTTGGCGGTACTTCTGTAGCAAACAAAGAACGAATTTTCAACGTGGCAAAACGCTGCATCAAGGATTACGAAAAAGGTCATGATGTGGTTGTTGTATTGTCTGCCATGGGAAAATATACGGATGAATTGATTGACAAAGCAAAAGATATCAACCCAAATCCACCAAAACGTGAGATGGATATGTTGTACACCATTGGAGAACAGATGTCTGTAGCATTGATGGCTATGGCTATGGCTGAGCTTGGTGTTCGCGCAGTGTCTTTGAATGCTTTTCAGGTTCAGATGAAAACGACCAGTGCCTATGGAAATGCCCGATTGAAAAAAATTGATACAGAACGTATCACGCGTGAACTGGAAGATCGTAAGATTGTTATTGTTACCGGTTTCCAGGGTATTAACAAATACGATGATTATACCACATTAGGCAGAGGTGGTTCTGATACAACTGCAGTAGCATTGGCAGCAGCACTGCACGCAGATAAGTGTGAAATTTTTACAGACGTAGATGGTGTTTATACCGCAGACCCAAGACTGGTACCAACTGCGAAAAAACTGAAGACGATTACATATAATGAAATGCTGGATTTGGCAGCATTGGGCGCAGGCGTACTTCACAATCGTTCCGTTGAAATGGCGAAAAAATATGGAGTACAGTTGGTAGTTCGTTCCAGTTTAAATGAGTCAGAAGGTACTGTGGTGAAGGAGGTTGTGAAAAAAGTGGAAAGAATGATTATCAGTGGAGTAGCATTGGACCGCAACGCAGACCGTATTTCTGTTATCGGAATTCCAGACGTTCCGGGAAGTGCTTTCAAATTATTTAATACATTAGCAAAAAATAATATCAACGTAGACATTATTATTCAGTCTGTTGGACGTGACGGAACAAAAGATATTTCCTTCACTGTTGCAGATGATAATTTACAGGAAGCGGTAGAACTTCTGGAAGATTACAAAGAAGTTCTTGGCTTTGAAAGAGTCGAATACAACTGCGATGTAGCAAAATTGTCCATCGTTGGCGCAGGAATGATGTCCAACCCTGGTGTTGCTGCAAAAATGTTTGAATGTCTGTACAGCCAGAATGTAAACATCAACATGATCGCAACATCTGAAATCCGTATTACAGTACTGGTAAGTACAAAAGATGCGGTAAAAGCGATGAATGCGGTGCATGAGACATTTGGATTGTCTGAATAATAGAACGAAAAAAGCTTCGTCCTCTATGTAGAACGAAGCTTTTTTTATACTAAATTTCCCCCATCACAGCCCGATAAAAATTCGTTTCTGTCATCATCATATAAGGGAATACCCACAAATAACCGATATAGCAACTGAATATACTCAGAACGATCATTCCGAAGAAACTAAAGGACATATACAAATATTTTCCTTTGTTTCCTTTCATGAGTTTTACGCTTTCCTTCAGTGCCTGCATAGCGCCGATGTCATCATAATCTGCCAGAAGGAACATTGCCTGACAAAACAGAATGGAAATAAATAACCAGATGATTTCACCGATTGCTGTAGCAACTAAAGCAATGATGATAAATTCTATTGGCCAAATATCCAGATGCGTGATAACAAGATCAAGCGGCAGCATACAAATCGTACTGATGATTTGTAAAATAAACTGTGCAATGATAATGCGGTCCGGATGGTGGCGGAATCCGTAAAATAAATCTTCAAATTTGATCTGGTAGCCGCGGCTTCCGTCCAAAAACATTTTATTAAATCCTACAACCAGCACAGCTAAAATCAGATTTACCAGTAAGGTAATCACAGTGTACAACAGATATCCTGGGATATTTTCTGTAATAATTTCGCCGCTGGCACTGATTAATACAGTAGAACCTTTCATCACCGCGGAAAGAATGGATGTTGCTGTGATGTTAATAAGCGTGTAGAGCATAAATGCCCCAATATATATGCCATAGTGACCGGCTAATTGGTTGCGGGCCATGGCTTTCAATTCTTTACATGAATATTTCATAAAACCTCCATAGATACAATGATGAACTATTATAAGCTGTCTTCGGAAATTGTGTTGGAATCTCCTTGATTGAAATAGAACTCGTCAAAATCATCAAAATCAAAATCATCAAAATCCTGATATTCATCACCGTCTTCTTCATATTCATTATAAAATCTTTGGTATTCTTCCATAATATCCTGATATTCCGGTGTCTGCATCATGACAAAAGATGCAATGATAAGTGCGATACCAGCTACCGAACCAATGAT
>JAXJUX010000028.1:0-5734 GCA_036308845.1 Ruminococcus sp. | reverse complement strand
TAAATGTGCCATACCTGCGTCGCAATCAGCAGTAAAAACATTTTCAGCATAAAAAATATGCCTGACAGTTTCATCATTTTGTAGATACTGATTTTCCGAATCATTTTTTCAAAAATCATATAAAATGGAGCTGCAGAAATACAGGCAACAAATAAGCCGATTCCTACATCTTCACTGCCACCGCCGATTGCCTCAAAAATGGCAATAAAATAACTTTCTGACATCATGTGACACATGGCAAGCAGCATCACGCCCAACATTGTGACCGTAAAGATTTTATATTTCCCGAAAAATTCTAATAAAGAAACGCGTTCTTCTTTCTTTGTATCTTTTCTTTCCTGTTGTATAAAAGAATCACCAGTCAATTTTGGATATCCCAACACAACCAGAATCAAAACAGCAGTCAATGTTAATGCAATTTGAAGCATCGAATCTGCGCCAAACCATGCAATCACATAACCATAACCCAAAGAGGCAAAAGAAAACGCCAAAGAACCAATTCCCGTTCCCACTCCATAATTGATCGGACAGTTGTGATTAGTGTAGTACGCACACAGCGAATTGCACAGAGAAATTGTCACTGACATCAGTAACAAACCTGCACAATATAAAATCCCAAATATCGCCAGCGGCGGATTACAAACCTGAATCGTTCCGTAACACAAAAAAGAAGCAATCAAAAATCCTGCCATGATCTGCGGAAGACGAAATGACTTCAGACGATCCGCAAAATCCCCCAAAAGCGGCTGTAAAAAACAGGACAACAAGTTGCTCATCGCAAGCAATACACCAATCTGAGATGCCTGAAAGCCTTTATCCAAAAGATACGTTGCCGCAAAAGAGGATGTTCCCGCACATACCGAATAAAAAAGCAAAAAATGAATGCTGTAACGAACCGTCAATTTTTTTGATGTTATCTTCTGCCCAGTAATTGGCTTTATCATAACGTATCCTCCATTATTGGATTGTTTTCATATTTAATAAAAATCCAGTCACACTTCCTACGATTCCCCCAATAATATGAGACATGTTGGAAATATTGTTTTGAACCATAATACCGTCATACACCTGCTGCCCCAAATAAATCAGAGCAACCAGAATAAAAGTCAATGGAATCTCTCCCATTTTCACATTCGTAAAGGATGTCAACAAAATAAATGCAAAACAAATTCCACTTGCACCACACAAAGCCACATTCTGGAAAAAAATATAATTGAACAGCGCCGTGATCAATGCCGTAATTGCCATCACAAGCAAAATCTGAGGAGAACCATATTTTTCTTCCAACATTGGTCCTAACAACAGTATGTATGCCATATTTCCTATAAAATGCTGCCATCCCGCATGCCCAAATACATGCGTAAAAAATCTCACATAGGTCATCGGAGAGGTCAATGAGGAATGATAGGTCATAAATAGCAATTTGTTACTATTCCCTTTTGTAATAAAATTCAGCAGCAATGCCACAAAACAGATTGCCGCAAATTCTAAAATTAATGGGGAATTAAAGGTTACTTTCCATTTCATATGATCACTTCCTGTTTATAATCTACAGATCACAACGGTTCCAGCCGTTGGTACATCCAGTTCTGCCCATTTTTCTTTTTCCCAGTATCCACTGGTAAGTTCCTGACCCATGCAATCCAATACTTTCCAGGAAAGTTTTTCATTTCCATTCATGCGGAAAACTACCTGGTCATCCTTATTTCCAAGGATAAAATAACAGGTATCCGGCATCATTCTCAAATCTACCATTCTTGAGCGGCTGTAATTTACCTGAATACGCTCTGTTTCATTTACCACAGAAACTTCCGGATACAGATTTTCCGGTTCTTTTGGCTGAATCTGTGAAACCTGCAGAAGCTGTACATGCTTTTTCATAAACGTCATCCAGTACGCCAACATCTTACTCATTTCTTCTGTAATGTTCGACATATCTACGGAAACCTGAACCGTTGAAAATACAGAACTGATAATCTGCAATGCCGCATCTTCTGGTTTTTCGTCTTTGTTCCACATCAGCATATCGGAATGCACCGCTGTCTCCCCAGATAACAGACGCAGATCAATCGTTCCCACACGGTTGCTGATTCCGGAATTTGGGCAGTCATTGACGCGAAGCAGATTTCCATATTTACGAATCTGCGGACCAATGTAACGCTGTCTGAATTCAATCATAACTTCTGGATTGATGCTCTGCAATTCTTCCATCACTTCTGTCAAAAATATATCCAATGCATCCTGAATGTCCACAAAATCCATGCCTTCTTTGAAATCAGGGCTTTCCGGACGGAAATAAAATTCATCAATGAAATCCAGCTTGAATCCATCAATGCCCCATTTCGTTGCTGCTTTTCTATAAATACCTTTCAAATATTCTCTTACATCCGGGTATCTCAAATCCAGAACAGCCGCCTGCTGCCAGTCATCGTAACAAAGAATTTTATCCTGAAAACGTTCCCATGCCTTGGATTTTTTTCCAACATATGGAACAGAAAACCACATCATGTATTTGAGTCCCATGCTCTGTACTTTTTTTACATGAGCTGGAAAATCCGGGAATTTGTTTGTAGATGGTTCCCAGTCTCCGCAAAATGAATATCCACGATTGTTATCATCCGTCTGCCATCCATCGTCTACGATAATGCTGTGGAAACCAAATTTTGCCGCCAATTTGCTTTCTTCTTCCACACTTTTTGCACTTACGTTCTGATGCTGGGAATACCAGAAAGAATACAGGGTATCTCTTGCAATATCAGGAACTTTCATAAAGTCCAGTTTCAAATCTTCTTCCCACCATTTTCCGACATTTGCAATAGTCGTCCAATACGGTTCATCCACTGTAGATTCCCAGATTTTTAACTGATATCCTTCTGGAAATGAACCTTTCGGAAGTTCCAGTTCCGTTCGGCAAAGCATAGTTCCGTCTTCTTCGTGCACACCGTATTTCATCACCACACGCTGCTTGATTTCAGAAAGTGCAATCGTGTGCCTGTTCTCACTTTTCCCATTAAAAAAACAAATAATCGGTGCAGAAATGGAAGCCATAGATTCTGCACCCGGAAACCAGTCTGGTTTCAAAGCACGATCCCCACCACAAACCGGATGCCAGCGGCCACACATATCCAGAATCGGAAATGAAAATTCGATTGCAATGTTACGTCCTTCTTTTGGACAATCCTCTTTTTTATATTTAAAATTCAAAACACTGCAACGAACTTCATTTTTTTCAAACTCTGTAGCCACATCACAATCCATTGAAAAATTACTGCTGATTTTAAAATCTCTAACTTGATAAGTCATAAATTCTTTCCTCCTTGTCTCGTCATCTTGTCTTCCTGATTATACCAAAAACGAAAAGTTTTCGTCCACAATTCCAACATATTTTTAAAAAGCTGTGACACTATTCTATAAATCACAAAACTATGCTATTTCAGATAGTTTTCTCTCTTTTTTATATGTCTCAGGATTTTCAGCTAAAATAACTGAGGGATACTACTGGCTGAATAGTTACTATTTTACAAATAAAGTCGAACGTGCTAGATTATATTAAGATATGATATTTGAAATGAAAGGATGTTGATGTGTATGTCGCACAAGAAACATATCTTATTAAAACTATTTTTCAGTACGCTCTATATCAGCGCTTTTACGTTTGGCGGTGGTTTTGTCATCGTCACTTTTATGAAACGTAAATTTGTAGATGAATACCACTGGATCGATGAGCAGGAAATGTTAGATCTTATTGCTTTGGCCCAATCGTCTCCGGGTGCAATTGCAGTCAATGGAGCTATTCTGGTTGGATGGCGCATGGGTGGTTTCGCCGGGATGCTGGTTTCTGTTTTGGGAACGATTTTACCGCCGATGTTGATTTTATCAGTGATTTCTTTCTTTTATGCGGCCTTTGCAAGTAACCATTACGTGGCATTGACCTTGAAAGGGATGCAGGCTGGCGTTGCCGCGGTAATTCTAGATGTGGTTTGCGGTCTTGGAAATAAAGTGTTAAAGACAAAATCTATTCTGCATATTTCCATCATGTTTGCAGCATTTGCCGTAACGTTTTTCTTTGACATCAATGTTATTTTCATCATTTTTGCTTCCGGAATGATCGGAATCATGCATGCTCTCATGTTAAAACACAAGGAGGATACGTTATGATTTATCTTTCTTTATTTTTCAGTTTTTTACAGGTGGGATTATTTTCCATCGGAGGAGGATATGCTGCCATGCCCTTGATCCAACATCAGGTTGTGGAACAGAATCACTGGCTGACCATGAATGAATTTACCGATTTGATTACGATTGCTGAAATGACACCCGGTCCAATCGCAGTCAATTCCGCTACTTTTGTAGGGATTCGGATTGCCGGCATTGGCGGCGCCATCGTTGCTACCTTGGGATGCATTTTTCCATCGCTGATTTTAGTTTCTTTGCTGGCATTCGTGTATTATCGCTACAAAAAAATGTCTATGCTTCAAAATGTACTGGCATGCTTACGTGCTGCGGTTGTGGCATTGATTGCATCCGCTGGATTGTCCATCCTACTTCAAGTCATTTTCAATGGAAATACAATGGCATTGGAAAATACCAACTGGATGGGAATTTTGCTTTTTCTGTTTGCTTTTCTTGTTTTGCGTAAATGGAAATGGAATCCGATTCTTACGCTGGGATTGTGCGGTGTATGTAACTTATTCTTAAATATATTATTAGATTATTGGTAAAGAATAAAGAATCTCACTTTGCGGGATTCTTTGGGCGAAATCAGACTACAAAGCAGTAAATTCCGCTCTGCGAGCTGCAAATTTTCCGAGCAAAGCGAATTTTTATTCAAAGGCTAACTATTTTTTAATTATATGAAATAGTTAGCCTTTGTTATAAAAAGAAATCTCCCTCGCCCTATCGACGAGAGAGATTTCCTCCTCCTTATATGCAAACAGGTAACTTCTTATTTTGCAATTTTGTTCAATTTTTCATTCAACTCATATTTGAAATCTGCTGAGAATGCATCTCCAGCCATTTTCATCATGTTAGCCAGAGTCATCATGTTCATGAACTCTTTCATATCATCGCCCATTTCACTTGACATGGAAAGCGCGCCAGCTCCTGCTGCCTGTGCCATAGCGCCCTGCAGAACTGCTGCTGTTTCTGGATTTGCAGCCAGAACACCAATTTTATCTTTGATGCTGTAATATCCTTTTGGATAGTTCATCTTTTTCGCTTTACGAGCTGCAACTGCTGCTGGATCATCGAACCAGTTAGCACCTTCATTTCCTTCTGGAAGGTCGTATGCGTAGTTGTGTTCTGCAACACCGTTCAGAGTGATTTCATTTGCTTTTACATCACCATAAACAGCTGTTACTGTGTTTGGTCCGTCATTCAATGCAACATTTTCAAATACTACTGCATGGTCAACTGCTGCCTGTGTAGCAACTGCTTCGCCATTTACTACCAGAGTAACTTCTGGACAGTTTGTATAAACTGTTACGTTTCTTTCTTCTGGAGCGCGGTCAACGAAACGAACACCACAAACGTGGATCATTGGTTCTGTTGTCCAGTATGCTTTGTAGATGTAGAACGCATCTTTCTTAGTCTTACGGTCATATGTTACCAGACCTTTGTTGTTACGTCCTTTTACTCCACCTTCGTCACGAGCATCTGCTGCGAAATCGAACATGTTCCATACGTGTGTACTCCACAGATATGGTCTTGTAGCGAATGTTTTCAGCATTTCATG
>JAXJUX010000027.1:0-2581 GCA_036308845.1 Ruminococcus sp. | reverse complement strand
TTGGTTTATTTGTCAAATCGAGGCTTCCAAGCCAGTCTAACGTATTTCTTACGATTTCACGTATTTTTTCTCATTTTCTCAAATTATGATACAAATCATACCGCCCTTGCTGTCATTGACGATTTTCTGCATAGAATCCTGCAGTTTCACCTGACTTTCTTCTGTAATATGAGCAATTTTCGTGCGGATACCCTCTTCTACCAACTGCTCTACAGATTTTCCAAAGATATTTGTTTCCCAAATACCTTCTTCCCGCTTACTGTTTTCCCTTATAAATCCAATCAAATCATTTGCCTGCTGTTCACTTCCTACAATCGGAGCAATTTCTGTCTCAATATTCGCCTTGATCATGTGAATCGAAGGACTGATGGATTTAATTTTTACACCAAATTTATTTCCCTGCTTAATCACCATTGGTTCTTCCAGAACAATCTCATTTTTTTCCGGAATCACAACACCGTATCCACATCCCCGCACAGAATCCACTGCATGCTGCACCTTTTCGTATTCATTTTTCATATGCGCCAGTTCTTTTAATGTATGTATCAACTGATATTCACTGGTGATATTTACCCCAGTCATTTCACTCATCACCTGATAATAGCAATTTTCATTGATATCTACACGCACTTTTACATTTCCATTGGAAAGATTGATTTCATCCAGGCCGACATTTTTGATGTAAGGACTGGTAAGCTGCACATTTTCTTTGCGGATATCACGAATGTATTTCCATTTATCCATATTTTCCCGAATCTGCGCAAGCAAATCTGCTTTCAGATAATGGGACGCCGGCAATAATTCCACCCACTTGGGTATGTAAAATTCCATCTGATGTACCGGAAATTCATACAAAATCTTTTCAAGGATCCGCACAATATCTTCTTTTCTAAGCTGCTCGCAGTTCACGCTCATTGCCATGGCATGATATTTTTCCTGCAAAGATTTTACCAATGCCAATGTTTCTTCTTTATACGGTTTCTGAGAATTAACTAAAATAAGAAATGGCTTCCCCTGTTCCTTCAATTCCTGTACAGTACGAGCTTCGCTTTCTTCGAAATTCTTTCTCGGTATTTCTCCAAACGAACCATCTGTAGTGATCAAAAGTCCAATGGTAGAATGATCCTGAATCACTTTCTTCGTTCCGATCTCTGCCGCCTGATGAAAGGGGATTTCCTGTGGAAACCATGGCGTTTTTACCATTCGTTCTTTATTTTCATCCATGTTTCCAGAAGCCTCCGGCACCATAAATCCTACACAGTCAATCAGACGCACTTTGACCGGTATTTCCTGTTCCAACACAACTTCCACTGCTTCTTTGGGCACAAATTTGGGTTCTACCGTAGTGATGGTCTTGCCGGAACCAGAAACCGGAAGCTGGTCTTTCACTTCTTTTTTGGCAGACTCATCCATCCCAGGCAATGCCACCAGTTCCATAAATCTCCGGACAAAGGTGGATTTTCCAGTCCGGACAGGCCCCACGACCCCCAGCAAAAATTGACCCTTTGTACGAGCTTGTATATCTCTATATACCGCAAATGATTCCATTCGTTTGTTCCTCCTTGTTTTGACTAACCTATGGGCGAAACCTATTTATGGAAATAGTATATGCGGATTGTGGGGAGGTAGAACATGAATCCAATACAAAAAAGAACATTCAAGAACAAAATCAATTACAGACTTTACCATTTCTTTACCCATTCAAATTTTCCTAGTATAATCTCTTATATCTGACTGAAAGCGTATTCCACCGACAGCCCACTTACACTCACGAAAGGAGTGATACTCATGAACGTAATGGAAATACTTACCCTACTACTAGTAATTTTCTCAGCACTATCTTACATAGACAACCGAAACAACAAAAAATAGCATTCCTATCCACCAGATAGGAATGCTATAAAACTCAATTTAAATTTTAGTGGGTAGTCGGAGCTCTCAATTCCGAATACCTTCCAGTTAGATTATATAGGGGTACTTGAATTACCAGGCACCCCTATTATGTTTATTCAACTAGAATTTTTAACAACGACAATTCATCAATTCTAAACCCTAACCAATATAGAATTCTTAGAATTTACCTTCTTTAGCTGCTTCTTCGATAGATACAGCAACTGCAACAGTCATACCAACCATTGGGTTGTTACCTGCTCCGATCAGACCCATCATTTCTACGTGAGCTGGTACGGAGGAGGATCCTGCGAACTGTGCATCAGAATGCATACGTCCCAGTGTATCTGTCATACCGTAGGAAGCTGGACCTGCTGCCATGTTATCTGGATGCAGTGTACGTCCTGTACCACCACCGGAAGCTACTGAGAAGTATTTTTTACCTTTTTCGTTACATTCTTTTTTGTATGTTCCTGCTACTGGATGCTGGAAACGTGTTGGGTTTGTAGAGTTACCTGTGATGGATACGTCTACGCCTTCTTTCCACATGATAGCAACACCTTCTGGAACGCTGTTAGCGCCGTAGCAGTTAACTTTTGCACGAAGTCCTTCGGAGTATGCTTTTCTGAATACTTCTTTCACTTCGTTGGTATACGGATCGTATTCAGTTTCAACATATGTGAAACCATTG
>JAXJUX010000026.1:0-16164 GCA_036308845.1 Ruminococcus sp. | reverse complement strand
ATAAGGAACTCAAGCTTAAACACCTGCTCGTCGGAAGCTTTGCCCTGCTTTTGATCTGCCAGAGCAGTGTAGTATCGGCGGAGTATCTCCTGCTGAGACGCGTCCTTGGCAGCTTCGTCGTCAATAATGCAGTTGCCCACCATGTTCACACCCATATCCGTGGGGCTCTTGTAGGGACATTCCCCATAGATGCCTTCAAACAGGCGGCTCAGAACGGGGAAAATCTCCACGTCCCGGTTGTAGTTGACGGAGGAGGAGCCGTACGCTTCCAGATGGAATGGGTCGATCATGTTCACGTCGTTCAAGTCAGCGGTAGCTGCTTCATAAGCCAGGTTGACTGGGTGTTTTAACGGAATATTCCAAATCGGGAAGGTTTCGAATTTGGCATATCCGGCGCGAACTCCTCGTTTCTGTTCGTGGTAAAGCTGGGAAAGGCAAGTTGCCATTTTTCCGCTTCCAGGTCCTGGTGCTGTGATAACAACCAGAGGACGAGTGGTTTCAATATAATCATTTTTTCCATATCCGTCATCGCTTACAATCAAAGGAATGTTGTTTGGATAACCTTCGATAGAATATAATTTGTAAACAGGAATTCCTAAATTTTCCAGTTTTGTTTTGAAAACATCAGCGCTGTGCTGACCGCTATATTGTGTAATGGCAACGCTTCCTACATAAAGTCCCATTCCTCGGAATTCGTTGATCAAACGAAGAACATCTACGTCATAGGTGATGCCCAAGTCACCACGAATTTTATTCTTTTCGATATCTTTAGCACAAATAACTATTACGATTTCTGCCTGATCAGATAATTGAAGCAGCATCTGCAGTTTACTGTCAGGGGCAAATCCCGGAAGTACGCGGGAAGCATGGTAATCATCAAACAATTTTCCACCAAATTCAAGATATAATTTGTTATCGAATTTGTTGATTCTTTCGCGGATATGCTCAGACTGCATGGAAAGGTATTTTTGATTATCGAATCCAATTTTCATCATCCTGTCCTCCTGTGTATGTTAGTATAAACTTAAGGTAAAAACTATACAAAATTAAAAATACAGATACAAGTATACTACAAACCCATGCGGAATGGCTACAAAAAATGTGAAAAAAATATGAAAAAATTAGATTTCAATTTAGAAACCGGGGAAAAGAGTTGATTTATTATTTGGAAATCTTTATAATGGTAGGAGTTATTAAGGAGGAGATTATGGAACAACAACCTAAGAATTATAATAATGGCGGACCAAATACACCAGAAGGAAAAGGACCAGAACCGCCAAAAAACAGATCCTCTCTGTTGATGTTGATTGTGATTGCTCTGATCACATTATTGTTATGGACATCCTTTGGGAATATTCTGGATGATTCCACATCCAAAGCGATTACGTATGATAAGTTTATCGAGTTATTGGAAGAAGGTCAGGTAAAATCCGTAGAACTGCAGGATAACATTTTAACAATTATTCCAAGAGAACAGAAAATCGAAGGTGTGGAGTTTGAATATACCACAACTGCCATGGAAGATGGTACTGCTTTGACTGCCCGCGTGATGGAAGCAGAAGAAAAGACAGGAAAAGATATTACATTCAATGAAATTCAGCCAGATTCTACAGGTGCAATCGTATATACGATTCTCAGTGCAGTACTGCCGATGATTCTGCTTCTTGTCATTATGGTATATGCCATGAAGAAAATGGGCAATATGGGCGGAGGACTTGGAATTGGTAAAAGCAAAGCGAAGGCCTATGTACAGCAGGAAACAGGCGTTACATTTAAAGATGTAGCCGGGGAAGACGAAGCAAAAGAATCCTTACAGGAAGTCGTAGATTTCCTGCATAATCCTACAAAATACACGCAGATTGGTGCGAAGCTGCCAAAAGGTGTACTCTTGGTGGGACCTCCGGGAACTGGTAAAACCTTACTTGCGAAAGCCGTTGCAGGAGAAGCACATGTACCATTTTTCTCATTGTCCGGTTCTGACTTTGTGGAAATGTTCGTAGGTGTGGGTGCATCACGAGTAAGAGATTTGTTTGAAGAAGCAAAGAAAAATGCTCCATGTATTATCTTTATTGATGAAGTGGATGCGATTGGTAAAAGCCGTGACAGCCGTTATGGCGGAGGCAATGACGAGCGTGAGCAGACATTGAACCAGTTGCTGGCTGAGATGGATGGTTTTGATACCTCCAAAGGAATCTTGATCCTGGCTGCGACAAACAGACCGGAAATTCTGGACCCGGCACTTCTTCGTCCAGGTCGTTTTGACAGACGTGTCATTGTGGAACGTCCGGATTTGAGAGGTCGTGTCAATATCTTGAAAGTACACGCAAAAAATGTATCTCTGGATGAAACCGTAGATTTGGATGCCATCGCATTGGCTACTTCCGGCGCGGTAGGTTCTGATCTGGCCAATATGATCAATGAAGCTGCTATTTTGGCAGTAAAACATGGACGCAAAGCAGTTTCGCAGAAAGATTTGTATGAAGCTGTGGAAGTCGTATTGGTTGGTAAAGAAAAGAAAGACCGTATTCTGAGTCAGGAAGAAAGAAAAATCGTTTCTTATCACGAAGTTGGTCATGCCCTGGTAAGTGCCCTTCAAAAAGATGCAGAACCAGTGCAGAAGATTACTATCGTGCCACGTACTATGGGAGCGTTGGGATATGTTATGCATGTGCCGGAAGAAGAAAAATATTTGAATACCAAAACAGAGCTGGAAGCAATGTTGGTTGGCTGTCTGGCTGGTCGTGCAGCAGAAGAAATTGTCTTTGGAAATGTCACAACAGGCGCTTCCAACGATATTGAAAAAGCGACACAGATTGCGAGAGCAATGATCACCCAGTATGGTATGTCAGAGAAATTTGGTCTGATGGGGCTTGCAACCGTAGATCATGAATATTTGAGCGGTCGTGCAACAATGAACTGTGGAGATGCTACAGCAACAGAAGTTGACCATGAAGTGATGAAGATGCTGAAAGAATCTTATGAAAAGGCAAAAGAACTTCTCTCTGAACATCGTGAATCCTTGGATAAGATTGCAGATTTCCTGATTCAGAAGGAAACCATCACAGGAAAAGAATTTATGCAGATTTTCCATGAAGTAGAAGGCATTACACCGAAAGAGGAAGAAAAAACGGAAAATGCAGAAAATAATTTGGAAAATACAGAAGAAAATATTTAAAAGATGAGAAAAATATGAGAAAATGACCTGAGAAATCAGGTCATTTTTTTTGGAGGAATCAAATGTTTGATATTCAGGAAGAATTGAAAAAATTGCCGGGCAAACCGGGAGTTTATATTATGCATGATGAGAAAGACGCGATTATTTATGTGGGAAAAGCAATCAGTCTGAAAAATCGTGTGCGTCAGTATTTTCAAAGCAGCAGAAATCTGGGCATCAAAAAAGAACAAATGGTACAGCAGATTGCACGTTTTGAGTATATTATCACCGATTCAGAGCTGGAAGCTTTGGTTTTGGAATGTAATTTGATCAAAGAGCATCGTCCCAAATACAATACCATGCTCAAGGATGATAAAAGTTATCCGTTCATAAAAGTGACTGTAAATGAGGAATACCCTCGTGTGTTATTTGCGCGCAGAATGACAAAGGATAAAGGGAAATATTTTGGTCCGTATACCAGTGCAGGCGCAGTGAAAGATTCTTTGGAATTGATTCGTAAATTATATCATGTGAGAACCTGTAATCGCAATTTGCCAAAAGATATTGGGAAGGAACGTCCTTGTCTGTATTATCACATCAAACAGTGCAAGGCACCATGCCAGGGCTATATAACGAAAGAAGAATACCAGGAACAGATCAGCGGCGTTTTGGATTTCCTGAATGGTGATTACAAAAAGAAAATGAAAGAACTGGAAACACTGATGCTGCAGGCTTCGGAAGAACTGCGTTTTGAAGATGCCATGGAATACCGGGATTTGATGCAGAGCATCGAAAAAATTGGGGAACGTCAGAAGATAACAGGTGGAGATGGCGAAGATAAAGATATCATTGCAATGGCGTCGGATGAAGAAGATGCAGTTGTGCAGGTATTTTTTGTCCGAGAAGGTAAAATGATCGGTCGTGATCATTTCTACGTAAAAATAGCGGCGGATGAGACAAAAAGTCAGGTATTATTGAATTTTGTGAAGCAATTTTACGCGGGAACGCCATTTGTTCCGAAAGAACTGGTATTGCAGTATGAAATTGAAGACATTCCGGTACTGGAAGAATGGCTGACGAAAAAACGAGGAAAAAAAGTCCGTATTCAGGTTCCGAAAAAAGGAACCAAAGAAAAACTGGTGGAATTGGCAGCGAAAAATGCCCGGATGGTATTGAGTCAGGATCGGGAAAAAATAAAACGAGAAGAAGGAAGAACTATCGGGGCGATGAAAGAAATCGCCCACCTTTTGGAGTTGGACAGTGTAGAACGTGTGGAATCTTATGATATTTCCAATATCAGCGGATATGATTCGGTTGGGTCCATGGTCGTATATGAAAAAGGAAAACCAAAGCGGAATGATTACAGAAAATTCAAAATCAAATCGGTAAAAGGTCCGGATGATTATGCCAGTATGCAGGAAGTCCTCACACGAAGGTTTACCAGAGGTCTGGATGAACAGGAACAGGATCAGGAAGGTGGATTCAGCCGTTTTCCAGATTTGATTCTGATGGATGGTGGAAAAGGACAGGTGCATATTGCGGAGGAAGTACTTTCCTCTTTAGGGATTGCGATTCCGGTTTGTGGTATGGTAAAAGACGATAATCACCGTACACGCGGTCTTTTGTATCAGGACAGAGAAATACCAATCAGTCATTCTTCGGAAGGGTTTAAATTGATTACAAGAATACAGGATGAAGTACACCGGTTTGCTATAGAGTATCACAGACTTCTCAGAAGCAAAGAACAGATTCATTCGATTCTGGATGATATCAAAGGGATTGGTCCAGCCAGAAAGAAAGCGTTGATTCAACATTTCAAATCCATTGAGAAAATTAAGGCGGCTACTGTGGAAGAATTGGAACAGGTAGCATCGATGAATCATCAGGCTGCCGTAACCGTATATCAATTTTTCCGTGAGTAGGAAAATATAGCGATTGTCAAACGGTATTTTTATCAAAAGAATGACAAGAAATCTGTGCAACATGACGAGGTGTCAAGGTTGCGGTCGAAAACGGTATATGGTAAAATGTAATCAGAATTGTGGAAAAGGAGACGAGTTATGAAAGCTTTGAAGTTGACAAAGTTGGTGGAAGAAATGAACCTGAAAAATCTGACACCAGATTTGGACTTGGATAAGATTCGTGTTACGACACCGGAAATCAACCGTCCGGCGCTTCAGTTAACGGGATATTTTGAACATTTTGCTTCCGAGCGTGTACAGATTATCGGATATGTAGAATTTACATATTTGATGCATTTGAGCCGGGAAGAAAGACTCCGTTGCTTTGAAGCATTTATTTCCAAGAAAATTCCATGTATTATCTTCACAACAATGACAGAGCCAGATGACGACATGTTGGAATTAGCGGGCAAATACAGTGTACCGCTTCTTGTGACAGAGCGTACGACATCTGATTTTATGGCAGAAGTTATTCGTTGGATGAATGTACAGCTTGCGCCTTGTATTTCTATCCATGGTGTATTGGTAGACGTATATGGTGAAGGTGTTCTGATTATGGGAGACAGCGGAATTGGAAAAAGTGAAACAGCATTGGAGCTGATCAAGCGAGGTCATCGTCTGGTTAGTGATGATGTAGTTGAGATCAGCAAAGTCAGTGATGTTACTTTGGTAGGAACGGCACCGGATATTACCCGTCATTTTATCGAACTTCGTGGTATTGGTATCATTGATGTAAAGACCCTGTTCGGTATTGAAAGTGTTAAAAATACCCAATCTATCAATTTGGTTATCAAACTGGAAGAATGGGACAAAGAAAAAGAATACGATCGTCTTGGTCTGAAAGAAGAATATACAGAGATTCTTGGCAATAAAATCGTATGCCACTCTATTCCAATTCGTCCAGGAAGAAACCTGGCATTGATCGTAGAGGCAGCAGCAGTCAACCATCGTCAGAAGAAGATGGGTTACAATGCTGCACAAGAATTATATAATCGTGTACAGGCAAATTTATCAAGAAGAAGAGAGGACTAATGATTATGACAAACTATTGTTTTGGTATTGATATTGGTGGTACAACAGTAAAATGTGGACTGTTCCAGACAGATGGACAGCTTTGTGAAAAATGGGAAATTAAAACGCATACAGAAGACAATGGAAAAGCAATTATTCCGGATGTTGCTGAAACAATTAACAACAAAATGAAAGAAAAAGGACTCACAAAAGATATGGTTGTGGGTGTAGGTGTTGGAATTCCAGGTCCTGTAGTTGGGGAAAGAGAAGTTGCTATGGCTGTAAACCTGCATTGGGGTTATACAAAAATGGCAGATGAACTGGAACCATTGATTGATAACATTCCTGTAAAACTTGGAAACGACGCAAACGTAGCTGCTCTTGGCGAAATGTGGAAAGGCGGCGGCGAAGGAACAAAGAGCCTGATTATGGCTACTTTGGGAACTGGCGTTGGCGGCGGAATTATCGTGGACGGTAAAATCGTAACAGGTTCCCACGGAGCAGGCGGTGAAATCGGACATGCATGTGTGAATCCAGAAGAAACAGAATCCTGTAACTGCGGCAATAAAGGCTGCCTGGAACAGTACGCTTCTGCAACAGGTATTGTAAGAATTGCAAAACAGGTTCTCGCAGAAAATACAGAAGCAACTACATTAAACGCAGAAAAGGTAAGTGCAAAAGATGTATTTGATGCATATAAAGCAGGGGATGCTGTAGCTGCTGTCATCGTAGCAAAATTTGCAAGCTGCCTTGGAAATGCACTGGCAATCTTTTCTTGCGTAGTAGACCCGGAAGTTATCGTTATTGGTGGTGGTGTATCCAAAGCAGGACAGCCATTGATTGATGCAATTGCAAAATATTATAAAGAATATGCTTTCGTTTCCTGTAAAGAAACACCAATTGTTATCGCAAAATTGGACAACGATGCTGGAATTTACGGAGCAGCAAAACTGGTAGTTGAATAAGAATGAATTGATATAAAAAACAAAGAAAAACGTCTGAAATTTCAGACGTTTTTCTTTGTTTAAAATCTATTGTGCAGGTGTTGTAGTTTCTCCGCCGGTTTCTCCGGTATCCGTTGTTGGTGGAGTTGTTGTTTCCGGAGCAGGAGTAGTAGTTGGAACCGTTTCTTCTGGAACTAGACCAGGATCCGTGCTTTCTATTGTCTCCGGAGTTGGAGTTGGTTCCGGAGTTGGAGTTGGTTCCGGAGTTGGTTCTGGTGTTGGAGGGACGTAATGTCGTGTACATCGTGTTGTAGGAATGGTTGATGTTTCAAAATATTCCGTAGCAACTCTGCATCCAAGTCCTGCCAATAAACCACTGTCGGCGCAAATGGTCGCTTTCTGAATTCCTGTAGGAACTTCAAAATCAGCATAAGGAAGGTCCTCATGGATTTGGGACATGACTTTATTCCACAATGCTTTATGGAAATTCTTACAGTCATCCTGCAAGATTTCGTTGGTATCATAACCAGCCCAGACAGCACAGGTATAATATGGCGTATATCCTGCAAACCAGACCGCACGTGTTGCGGAGGTAGTACCGGTTTTACCGGCTACAGGCATATTATCCAACTGTAAGGCATTACCGGTACCAGCAGGATCAGAAACAACGTCTTCCATCATGCTTGTCAGCAGATATGCGGTTGTTTCACGAAATACCTGTTTGGTTTCCGGTTGGTTTTCCAAAATTACATTTCCGTTATTATCCAGAATTTTTGTATAGAAAATCGGTTTGATATATGTTCCCTTGTTAGCAATTGCCGCATAAGCAGCTGTCAATTCCAAAGTAGAAACACCATTTGTAACACCACCAAGTGCGGTAGGTTCTGCGATATCGCTGAAGACCTGTCCATTGATAACTTCATAATCTGTAATTCTTTCAAAACCAAGGTTTTTCAAGTAGTTGTAACCAACCTGTGGAGTAATGTCACGGAAACACTGAACCGCGATCGTGTTACAGGAAATGGTAAGTGCATCTCGAATCGTCATAGTTCCACGATAACCGCTGTAAGCGTTTTTGATAGGCTTCCCAGAATCTTCATATAACGTTTCCTGATCCACATACGTAGTGGCAAGAGTAAGCCCATAATCGTTGATAGCAGGTCCGTATACGGCAAGTGGTTTGAACGTTGAACCAGGCTGCTGGTAGGTATCTGTAGCACGATTCAAAGTCAGACTGGCAGTTTTTTCGCCGCGTCCGCCGACCAGGGCTTTTACATAGCCGGTATGCTGGTCAATGATAACCATGGAGGACTGTGGCTGTGGTGTGAAAGTGATTCTTTCTGCGACAATTGTATCTCCAGATTCGATCACAGCATCTTTATATTCGTCTACGTAAGTCTGTGCCTGTTCTTCGGAATCAAAGAGCAAGTCGAAATCTTCTTCTCCTTGGTTGCGGAAATAAACTTTCATCATTTCTTTGCTGTAGTTTACAGTAGAACCATCTGATTTTTCCAGTGTAAGTGCCCAGTCAATGCCTAACTGCACATTATCCGGAAAGTTTTCTTCATTTGTATATTCTTTATCAAGAATTTCCTGAATATCTGGATCTTGTGTGGTATAGATTCGTAATCCGCCACTGTACAGAGCATTTTGTGCCTGTACTTTAGTATAACCCAATTGTTCCTGTAAATCTGTAATAATCTGTGAAGTTAACTCATCGGTAAAATAGGAATATGGGGTTGATTCTGTTTCGGATTTTACAGTATCTGTTTCCTGAATTCGTTCGTAAACATTATCAGCAAGTGCTTCGTCGTGTTCTGCCTGGGTGATATATCCCTGTTCCAGCATATTTCCCAAAACTTTTTTGCGGCGTTCCGCATTTTTTTCAGGGAAGCGGATCGGATTATATGCATATGGGTTCTGTGGAATGGCAGCCAAAACTGCGCATTCAGAAAGTGTTAAGTCTTTACAGTCTTTTCCGAAATATCTCTGAGAAGCAGCCTGTACCCCGTATGTTCCTGCGGACAGGTTAATGGTATTCAGGTAATTTTCCAGAATAACACTTTTGGTATCCATGCCTTCAGCAGTGAGCGAAGCTTCTAACTGTAGTGCCAGATATTGTTCCTGAAACTTTCTGACAAAACGCTCGATTTTTCCCTCGTTTGTCCAGTTGGTAAATACATTGTTTTTTAATAACTGCTGTGTCAGTGTACTGGCACCTTCGTTAAAATTGAAACCATTCGCCACACCGTTTACGAATGCACGCAGGATTCCACGAACATCAATTCCGTTATGTTCATAGAAACGTTCGTCTTCAATAGCAACGATAGCATGCTGCATATCTAATGGTATCTGGTTAATAGACACCGATGTACGGTTGGCATCAGGTGCTGATAGCTTTTGTAAAAGATTGCCGTCTGCGTCGTATACAAAAGTTGCGTTTCCGTTTGGCACGATATTTACATCAGAAATTTTTGGTGAATTATCAAGAATAGAGCGAAATGCTCCTACGCCCATACAGAAAAAAATAACGCACATTGCAATGGCGCCGAGAAAAAGCAAACGGACAAAAGTAACGCCGACCTTATTTCCCATACGGTGATACGTAGAAGAAAGGTCTTTGCGCTTTTTCTGCGTAGAATTTTTTCCGAAATTCATGTGTGTACCTCCTTATCATGCCCTATTATAGCAAATATCATTTTTTATTAAAAGCCCAAAATGAAAAGTTCACATTTTCACTTGCGAAGCAAGCGCCCAGCCCATATAATTGACAATAGAACGGAAATATTAAGAGGAGAATACCCATGTTGGAACGATATAAAACCATCTATTGCGGTGGTGAAGGTGAAATTATTGAAAAAAAATCCAGATTCATAGCGACGGTGCGTCTGGTGGAAAGTGAAGAAGAAGCATTGAGCTTTATTGAAGAAATGCGCAAAAAATACTGGAATGCCACGCATAACTGTTTTGCCTATGTGATTGGTGAAAATAGAGAAACAGTTCGCTGCAGTGATGATGGAGAACCGAGCGGAACGGCAGGAAAACCGATGCTGGATGTGCTGCTGGGGGAAGGTATGTATAATACAGCGGTTGTGGTTACCAGATATTTCGGAGGAACGTTGCTGGGGACAGGAGGATTGGTTCGTGCCTATTCTAAGGCAGTACAGGAAGGTCTTGCACAAAGTGATGTAATCGAAAAACAATATGGAGCAATCATTGAAATTGGAACGGATTACAATGGAATCGGAAAAATCCAGTATCTGATTGGCGAGAGAAAAATTCCTACCTTACAGGCAGAATACACAGATAAAGTGAAAATACAGGTTATTCTTCCGATTGCAGACGTGGATAAGTTCAAGGCAGATTTGACAGAAGCAACGAATGGACGTGCTAAGATTGAAGTGACAGAAAACTTATATTATGCGATCTTAAATGGAAAAGTATTGATGGGTGAAGATCTGCGTGGTGAATAAGCGGCACAAGATTTGATGGAAAATAAAAAACGTATGAAAACAAAAGGCTGTTTTCATACGTTTTTTATATATCCCATTAAGCCATTTCTGGTTCTGGATATTCTTCTCCGAATGTATCAACGGTTACAGTTGCAATTTTCTGTTCGTTCAATGGTTTGTCACGGAAATCTGTAGGAACGTTAGCAATTTTATCTACGACTTCCAGACCTTCAAATACCATACCGAATGCAGCGTAAGCGCCATCCAGATGTGGAGAAGTTTTGTGCATGATAAAGAACTGGCTTCCAGCAGAGTCTGGATGCATTGCTCTTGCCATGGAAAGAACGCCAGGTGTATGTCTCAGATCGTTTTTAAATCCGTTCTGAGCAAATTCACCAGGAATGCTATATCCTGGACCACCCATTCCAGTACCATTTGGACATCCGCCCTGAATCATGAAACCAGGGATTACACGGTGGAAGATTTTTCCGTCATAAAAACCTTTTTTAATCAAACTAATGAAATTATTTACTGTGTTTGGTGCGATTTCTGGATATAATTCCGCTTTCATTACATCACCATTTGCCATAGTGAATGTTACAATTGGATTTGCCATTTGGAAATCTCTCCTTTCCTTAACTTAAGACGAGTTTCGTCCGCTATCGTACTATTATAATACGAGAATATAAAAGGTGCAAGTAAAAGTAACAGGAAGACATTGCCGAGATAAGACAGAATGTGCTATACTATAAATGATAGCCAAAAATAAGGTGTTCATTTTCTGAATAAGTTTATAAAGAAAGAGGATGAAAGAATGATTATTGAAACCAACAGCGCAGAAGAAACCTTTGCTTTTGGGAAAAAAATTGGAGAAATGGCAAAACCGGGACAGATTTATACCATGATTGGAGATTTGGGCGTTGGCAAAACTGTGTTTACACAGGGATTGGCTCGAGGACTGGATATTACAGAACCAATCAGCAGTCCTACGTTTACGATTATCCAGGAATATGAAGAAGGAAGATTGCCGTTTTATCATTTTGATGTTTACCGCATCGGAGATATCGAAGAAATGGAAGAAATCGGTTACGACGACTATTTCTTTGGAAATGGAGTATGTATGATCGAATGGGCAAATCTGATCGAAGAATTGATTCCGGATAGTCGCATTCAGGTTACTATAGAAAAAGATTTGGAAAAAGGATTTGATTATCGTAAAATTACGATTGATGGATTGGAAGGAGTGGAAGCATAATGAAAATATTAGCATTAGACAGTTCCGGCCTTGTTGCCTCTGTGGCAGTGGCAGAAGATGAAAATCTTCTCGCTGAATATACAGTGAACTATAAAAAAACCCATTCCCAGACATTATTACCGATGTTGGATGAAATCAGTACCATGATCGAACTGGATTTGGGAACCATTGATGCGATCGCGGTTGCAGCAGGTCCAGGGTCATTTACCGGTCTTAGAATTGGTTCCGCTACAGCAAAAGGATTGGGACTCGCGCTGAAAAAACCATTGATTGGAATTCCAACAGTGGAAGGACTTGCCTATAATTTATATGACGTGCCAGGGCTGATCTGTCCGATCATGGATGCAAGACGCAGCCAGGTCTATACAGGAATTTACAGATTTGAAAACCACGAGATGATTACCGTGGAAGATCAGATGGCGATTGGAATCAATGAATTGATTGAAAAACTGAATGCCATGGATACAGAAGTAATTTTCCTTGGTGATGGCGTTTCTGTATATGAAAAAGTGATTGGGGAAAAATTAAATGTTCCATATACATTTGCTCCAGTACACATGAGTAAGCAAAGAGCCGGTGCGATAGCTGCATTGGGAATGAAATATTATAAAGCAGGAAAAACAGAAAGTGCGACAGAACATCAGCCGGATTATCTGCGTGTATCACAGGCTGAGAGAGAACGTGCGGAAAGAGAAGCGAAGAAAAAATGATACAGATTAGAGAAATGCAATTTGATGATTTAGAAGGTGTTATGGAGATTGAAAATGCAAATTTTTCGACACCATGGACAGAAACAGGATTTTTTACATTTTTAATTCGTGACGATACGTTATTTCTTGTGGCAGAGGAAGAAGAAAAAATACTGGGTTATTGCGGAATCGTAATGGTTCAGGATGAAGGGGATATTACCAATGTAGCGGTGGCAAAAGAACTGCAGAATCAGGGTATTGGAAAACAATTGGTAAAAGAACTACTTTTGCAGACAAAGACGAGAGGCGTAAAAAAAGTATTTTTAGAAGTACGCGCAAGCAATGCACGTGCCATTCATGTCTATGAGAAAATGGGCTTCGAACAAATCAGTATTCGCAAAAATTATTATGAAGCACCAACAGAAGACGGGTTGGTTATGATGCATACCGCCGAGTGAGAAACTGGAAAAAGTTACAGGTGGGAATTTAACATAGAATTTGGTATCATAAGGTCGAAAAAAGGCCTACAGGAGGATATCAAAAAAATGTACAAAATAGTTGAAAATCAAGCAGTTTGTAATAAATGTGGCCGGAAGTTATTTGAGGAAAATGGAATTGTAAAAGAAGGAAGTTGTGACATTATCATTAACTGGGGATATTTTTCAGAAAAGGATGGGGAAAACCATCGAATTACCCTGTGCGAACCATGTTATGACAATTGGATCAAAGAATTCCAAATTCCAGTTACGATAACAGATAATACAGAATTGATCTGACAGACCGGCAATAAAGGAGATTTATGTTAGATGTTTGTTTATTAGGAACCGGAGGAATGATGCCTTTGCCGCATCGATTTCTGACTTCTTTTATGGCCAGATATAATGGCAGCAGTCTGATGATAGACTGTGGAGAGGGGACGCAGGTTGCAGTAAAACAGAAAGGCTGGAGTTTTAAACCGATTGATGTGATTTGTTTTACACATTATCATGCGGATCATATCAGTGGGCTTCCGGGACTTCTGCTTACCATGGGAAATGCAGAACGAACAGAGCCATTGGTTATGATTGGACCCAAAGGTTTGGCGCGAGTGGTCAATGCACTCCGAATGATTGCTCCGGAACTGCCGTTTCCTATTATATTTAAAGAAATCGAAGGTGTGGAAGAAGTATTCCATCTGAATGGCTATGAAATAACAGCTTTCCGTGTAAATCATAATGTATTGTGTTATGGTTATACAATTAAAATCAATCGTTGTGGAAAATTTTCTGTAGAACAGGCGAAGAAAAATGAAATTCCGGTAAAATATTGGAACCCTTTGCAAAAAGGACAGACCATTGAGACTGATGGTATGGTATACACACCGGATATGGTATTGGGACCTGCCCGAAAAGGATTGAAAGTAACCTATTGTACAGATACACGTCCAACAGTATCTTTGGAAGAACATGCAAATGGGTCAGATTTATTAATCTGTGAAGGTATGTATGGTGAACCGGAAAAAGATGCTAAAGCTCGTGAGTACAAACACATGACGATGAAGGAAGCTGCATATATTGCTAAAAAAGCGAATGTCAGAGAAATGTGGCTGACACACTTTAGTCCGTCACTTGTTCGACCGGATGAATATATGGACGATGTAAGAAAAATATTTCCAAACAGTTATTTGGGTAAGGATGGAAAATCTGTTGATTTAATGTTTGAGGAGGAAGCAGATGAATAGCGAGAAAGATATTCTTATTTTAGCGATTGAAAGCTCTTGTGATGAAACCGCTGCTTCTGTTGTGAAAAATGGAAGAACAATTTTATCAAATGTAATCTCATCACAGATTGAGCTGCACAAATTATACGGTGGTGTGGTGCCGGAAATCGCATCAAGAAAACATATTGAAAAGATTAATCAGGTGATTGAAGAAGCATTGGAGCAGGCAAATGTTACCCTTGATGATTTGGATGCCATTGGTGTAACCTATGGCCCGGGTCTGGTGGGCGCACTTCTCGTTGGTGTAGCGGAAGCGAAGGCTATCAGTTATGCAAAAAAATTACCATTGGTGGGAGTTCATCATATTGAGGGACATGTTTCTGCCAATTATATTGAACATCCGGAATTGGAACCTCCATTTATGTGTCTGATTGTTTCAGGAGGACACACACATCTTGTTATTGTAAATGATTATGGAGAATTCCAGATTCTTGGACGTACCAGAGATGATGCGGCAGGAGAAGCATTTGACAAAGTGGCAAGAGCGATTGGGCTCGGATATCCAGGAGGTCCTAAAATTGATAAATTATCAAAAGAGGGAACTCCAGAAGCAATTGTATTCCCAAAAGCTAAAATTGAAGATGGCCCATATGATTTCAGCTTTAGTGGCGTAAAATCAGCTGTATTAAATCATATTAATAGATGTAAAATGCAGGGAGAAGAAATCTGTGAGGCAGATATTGCCGCATCATTCCAGAAATCTGTTGTAGATACTTTGGTAGAAAAAGCAGTAAAGGTCGCAAAAGAGCATCATATGGACAAATTGGCGATTGCGGGTGGCGTTGCATCAAACGGCACACTTCGTCAGGCAATGAAAGAAGCTTGCGAAAAACAAGGCATTCAGTTTTATTATCCTTCACCAATTTATTGTACAGACAATGCCGCAATGATTGGAGTTGCTGCTTATTATGAATATGTAAAAGGCACCAGACATGGGTTAGACTTAAATGCAGTTCCTAATTTAAAATTAGGCGAACGCTGATATTTTACAAAGGATAGGAAAGAGAGGAAAAATGACATGAAATGTACCGCAATTGTACTGGCAGCAGGTCAGGGAAAACGAATGAACAGTAATGTTCAAAAACAGTATTTGCAAATAGAGGGGCATCCCGTGTTGTATTATTCCTTAAAAGCCATGCAGGAATGTTCCTGGATGACGGACATTATCCTTGTTACTGGTGAAAATGAAATATCATACTGTCAGGAACAAATCGTAGATCGTTACTGTTTTGATAAAGTGTCTGCGATTGTTCCTGGCGGAAAAGAAAGATACCATTCTGTGCAGAATGGGTTATTAGCGTGCAAAGATGCCGACTATGTATTTATTCATGATGGAGCAAGACCCTTTTTAAATCAGCAAATCCTCGAACGTGGTTTGGCATGCGTTATGCAGAATAAAGCATGTGCTGCTGGTATGCCATCCAAAGATACGATAAAAATAGTCAATAACAAAAGAGAAGTGGAGTCTACGCCAAATAGACAATTTGTCTGGAATGTACAGACTCCGCAGGTATTTTCTTATGCTTTGGTTAGAGACTCCTATGAAAAAGCGCTTCAGGGAGATTGTAGAGATATAACAGATGATGCGATGGTTGTAGAACGATATGGGAAACATATTGTTACTTTATATGAAGGGTCTTATGAGAATATAAAGATAACAACGCCAGAAGATTTGGCTGTAGCACATGCATTTTTGAATAAAATGGATGTGTAAAATGTTGGATAAATAGCTATTGTATCAATTTATAAAAAAATATAAAAAAATTTGAAAAAAGTTATTGACATATAAGAAAACTGATGATAGAATGCTAATTGTTCTGAGGAACGAAAGGAAAGCGGTCGACCACAACGAAGATATGGAGAGGTATCGAAGTGGTCATAACGAGGCGGTCTTGAAAACCGTTTGTCCGAGAGGGCGCGTGGGTTCGAATCCCACCCT
>JAXJUX010000025.1:0-20163 GCA_036308845.1 Ruminococcus sp. | reverse complement strand
TCTGACTGGATGGAAATCGAAAAGGAAAGAGGTATTTCCGTTACTTCTTCCGTATTGCAGTTTAATTATGATAATTATTGTATTAACATTCTGGATACGCCTGGACATCAGGACTTCTCAGAAGATACGTACCGTACATTGATGGCTGCGGACTCCGCAGTAATGGTAATTGATGCATCCAAAGGGGTAGAAGCACAGACAAGAAAATTGTTCAAGGTATGTGCGATGCGTCATATTCCTATTTTTACATTTATTAATAAGTTGGATAGAGATGCCAACGATACATTTGAACTTCTGGATGATATCGAAACAGAATTGGGAATTCCTACATGCCCAATCAACTGGCCAATCGGTTCCGGTAAAGTATTCCGTGGGGTATATGACAGAGAAACAAGAAAAGTTCTGACATTCTCTGATACCATGAAAGGTACAAAAGAAGGAACGATTGAAGAAATTGATATTGACGATGCTCGTATTGATGAAATCGTAGACGAAGAACAGAAAGAACAGTTGATGGAAGAAATCGAACTTCTGGATGGAGCAAGTGCAGAGTTTGATATGGAAGCAGTAAGCTGTGGAAAATTATCTCCTGTATTTTTCGGTTCTGCGCTGACAAACTTCGGTGTGGAAACATTCCTGAAACACTTCCTGCAGATGACATCTTCTCCACTGCCAAGAACGGCTGATTGTGGTGTGATCGATCCAATGGAAGAAGATTTTTCCGCATTTGTATTTAAGATTCAGGCAAACATGAACAAAGCTCATCGAGACAGAATCGCATTTATGCGTATCTGCTCCGGTAAATTCGATGCCGGCCGTGAAGTATATCACGTACAGGGTAACAAAAAAATGCGTCTTTCCCAGCCACAGCAGATGATGGCACAGGATCGTCATGTGGTAGAAGAAGCGTATGCAGGAGACATTATCGGTGTATTTGACCCGGGTATTTTCTCCATCGGTGATACCGTTTGTGCGCCAGGAAAGAAATTTGCATACGAAGGAATTCCAACATTCGCGCCGGAACATTTTGCGAGAGTTCGTCTGATTGACAGTATGAAACGTAAACAGTTCGTCAAAGGTGTAAACCAGATTGCACAGGAAGGTGCGATTCAGATTTTCCAGGAATTTATGGGTGGTATGGAAGAAATCATCGTCGGTGTAGTAGGTGTACTGCAGTTCGATGTGTTGAAATATCGTCTGGAAAATGAATACAATGTGGATATCCGCCTGGAAAGTCTTCCATACGAACATATTCGCTGGATCGCAAACAAAGAAGAAATCGATGTGGCAAAACTTTCCGGTACATCCGATATGAAGAAAGTAAAAGACATGAGAGGCAATCCATTGCTGTTATTTGTCAATTCCTGGAGTGTTGGCATGACTTTGGATAGAAATCCAAACCTGAAATTAGAAGAGTTCAGTAAAAACTAAGGAAACCCCTTTTAATTTTTCAAAAATTTTGCTATAATGTTTAAAATGTAGTCGTTAATCGAATTGATACAAGCGACCACTCAATTCAGGAGGGTTTGATTATGGCAGATATTAAAAATGAAGTAAGAGACACCTATACCATATATGATGATCAGTCTATCGGTAAAGTTCAGATCGCAGATGAAGTAGTTACTATCATTGCAGCATTGGCTGCTACAGAAGTTGATGGTGTAGCTTCTATGGCTGGCAACATTACCAATGAACTGGTAGCAAAACTGGGAATGAAAAATCTTTCCAAAGGTGCAAAAGTAGATGTATTGGAAGGTGTTGTATGTGTTGATTTGAAACTGAATCTGGAATATGGATACAGCATTCCGGATACCTGCAAAAAAGTTCAGGAAAGAGTAAAATCAGCCATTGAAAATATGACTGGTCTGCAAGTGTCAGATGTAAATATTAATATTGCAAGTGTAGCACTGGAACAGACAAAATAATTATTACGATAAAATAAGGATGTCTGAAAGAAGACATCCTTTTTTTCTTAAACGGAGGAATGTATGAGCAGAAGAGAAATGAGGGAAAGCATTTTCCAGCTGTTGTTTATGACAGAATTTAACGCGGTAGATGAGATGGCAGAACAAAGAGCATTGTATCTGGATGGTGTGGAAAATCTGCAGGATAACAATCGTGAATATATTCAGAAAAAATTTGATAAAATAGTAGAAAAAATTCCAGAAATCGATGAAATGCTGAATCAGACAAGCAAAGGCTGGAAAACAAAACGTATGAGCAAAGTAGACTTGAGTATTCTTCGTCTGGCTTCCTATGAAGTATTGTTTGATGAAGAAGTGCCGACAGGTGTTGCAATCAACGAAGCCGTTGAACTGGCTAAAAAATTCGGAGGAGATACATCTTCTTCCTTTATCAATGGTGTGCTTGGAAAACTTGCAGCCGGAAAATAAGGTGAGGTTACATGGGTAATGTTTATTCTGTAGGTCAGGTGAACAATTATATCAAGAATATGTTCACCCAGGACTTTATGCTGAATCGGATTTCTATCCGTGGAGAAATCAGCAATTGCAAATACCATACGTCAGGGCATATTTATTTTTCTCTGAAAGATGCTACCGGTGCTATTTCTTGTGTCATGTTTGCAGGACAGAGAAGAGGACTGGCTTTTGCCATGAAAAATGGGGATAAAGTCATAGTCACAGGAAGTGTCAGTGTATACGAACGTGATGGAAAATATCAGATGTATGCGAAAGAGATTTCTCTGGAAGGAGCAGGTCTGTTATACGAAAAGTTTCTGGCGTTGAAGGCAGAACTGGAGGAAATGGGCATGTTTGCACCAGAATACAAACAGCCGATTCCGAGATTTGTCCGTCGGATTGGCGTGGTGACTGCACCGACAGGAGCTGCTATACAGGATATCCGCAATATTACCCAAAGAAGAAACCCATATGTAGAGATTATTTTATATCCCGCACTTGTACAGGGAAGTGAAGCCAAACACAGTATTGTGCGGGGGATTCAGGCACTGGAAAACTTTGGTGTGGATGTGATGATCGTAGGTCGCGGCGGTGGTTCGATGGAAGATTTGTGGGCATTTAACGAAGAAGAAGTTGCTCGTGCGATTTTCCAGTGTTCCGTGCCGATTATTTCTGCGGTAGGCCACGAGACAGACGTTACCATTGCCGATTATGTGGCGGATTTGCGTGCGCCGACGCCTTCGGCAGCCGCAGAACTGGCAGTTTACGATTTTCAGGCGTTGTTGGAACAATTGGAAACCAACAAACGACGTCTGAATATGAAAATGACCAATGAATTGATGCTGCAAAAACGAAGATTACAATATTATCAGACAAAATTAGGGTATCTCAGTCCGGAATCCATGATCCGGGAGCGCAGAATGCGTCTGCTTCAATTAGAAGAAAAAATGCAGAATCTTATGAAGCAGGAGATTATAAAAGAGCGGCATCGGTTGAATCTGTATATTGAAAAAATGAAAGGCCTTTCTCCTTTGAACAAGTTAAATCAGGGATTTTCTTATGTGGAAAATCAGGAGCATCAGGCTGTTACCAGTGTAACACAGGTACAGAAAGAAGATTCTTTGTGTATCAATGTGAAAGATGGAAAAATTTGGACCAGAGTAGAACGAATCGAGGTAGAAAATGGCTAAGAAAAAAAGTGAAATGAATATGGAAGAAGCTTTTGAGGCACTGGAAACGCTGGTGGAGCAGATGGAAAGCGGAGAGGCTTCTTTGGAAGAAACCTTTTTGATGTACCAGAAAGGGATGGAATTATTAAAAGAATGCAGCAGCAAAATTGATATGGTAGAAAAGAAAATGATGCTGCTCAACGAAAATGGTGAATTGCATGAATTTTAAGATAGAACTGGAACAGAGAAAAAAGGAAGCAGAGGAAATCATTGCAAAATACCTTCCAAAGGAAGAAGGATTTGCAAAACAGCTTGCCGAAGCAATCAATTATAGTATGCAGGCAGGCGGAAAACGTCTTCGTCCGATTTTGATGATGGAAACGTATCGTATGTTTGGCGGCGAAGGTTCTGTGGTGGAACCGTTTGCAGCAGCGATGGAAATGATACATACCTCATCTTTGATTCACGATGACCTTCCGGCCATTGACAATGATGAATATCGGAGAGGCAAGAAAACAACACACGCAGTATATGGAGAAGCATTGGGTGTACTGAGCGGAGATGCATTGTTAAATTATGCATACGAAACCGCATGTATAGCTTTTTCCATGGATGCAGATACTGCAAATGTAGGAAAAGCAATGACCATACTTACAAGAAAAACAGGTATGTATGGAATGCTTGGCGGACAGAGTGTGGATGTTACCAATGAAGGGAAAGAAATTTCCAGAGAAATGCTGGATTATATATATGAAAACAAAACATCAGCGCTGATTGAAGGTTCCATGATGGTGGGAGCTGTGCTGGCAGGTGCGACTTCTGAGGAATTAGGTATCATAGAACAGATTGGAAAAAAAGTCGGACAGGCATTCCAGATACGAGACGATATTCTGGATGTGACCAGTACCATGGAAGAACTGGGAAAACCAGTTTTCAGCGATGAGAAAAATCACAAAGTAACGTATGTAACACTTCGTGGTCTGGAACAGGCAACAAAAGATGTAGAAGAAATTTCAGAAGAAGCGATTCGATTACTGCAGGGATTTTCGCAGCAGAATCCATTTTTGCAGGAATTGGTACGCTCCTTGGTAAACCGGAAAAACTAACATACAGATAGTTAAAATCCGGAAGATAAAGGATGTGTGATTATGATATTAGACAGAATAGAAAAACCAAATGATGTAAAGGCATTGAGTATTCCTGAGTGCGAACAGCTTGCACAGGAAATTCGCGATTTTCTGATCCAGTCTTTGAGTGAGACAGGAGGGCATTTGGCGTCCAATTTGGGTGTCGTGGAGCTAACCATTGCGCTCCATCAATTTCTGGACTTTCCACAGGATAAATTGGTCTGGGATGTTGGACATCAGGCATATACACATAAAATTTTGACCGGAAGAAAAGATCAATTTGTAAATTTACGAAAAACAGGTGGATTGAGCGGATTTCCAAAAAGAAATGAAAGTGACTGTGATGCTTTTGATACGGGTCATAGTTCCACTTCTATTTCTGCTGGCCTTGGTATGGTGCAGGCCAGAGATTTAAAGGGAGAAGATTATACCGTTGTTTCTGTAATCGGTGATGGCGCTCTGACGGGTGGCATGGCATACGAGGCATTGAACAATGCAGCCGAATTGAAGAAGAATTTTATCATTATCTTAAATGACAATGAAATGTCAATTACCAAAAACGTAGGTGGTATGTCTTCTTATCTGGGCAGTATTCGTACTGCTGCACCATATACAGAATTAAAAGTAGGTGTGACACAGGCACTGAAAAAAGTTCCGAAAGTTGGTGAGGGGATGATTGATGCCCTTCATAAGACCAAAAGCAGTATCAAACAATTTCTCATTCCGGGGATGCTGTTTGAAAATATGGGATTGACATATCTGGGTCCTGTAGACGGACACGATATGAATCAGTTATCTAAAATTTTAAAAGAAGCAAGAAGAAAGCAAGGTCCGGTACTTGTTCATGTGTTGACGGAAAAAGGAAAAGGTTATGCACCTGCTATGCGTCATCCGGCGAGATTTCATGGTGCAGGACCATTTGAAATAGAAACAGGATTGCCAAAATCCAATGGAAAACCAACGTATACAGATATTTTTTCTACCGTTATGAGAAAATTCGGTGACAGAGAGCCGGATGTGGTTGCGGTAACAGCGGCGATGATTCCGGGAACCGGATTAAAACGATTTGGTAATATGTTTCCGGATCGCTTATTTGATGTGGGAATTGCGGAAGAACATGCCGTTACCTTTGCGGCCGGTATGGCACTTGGAGGAATGCGTCCGGTAGTAGCGATTTATTCTTCCTTCCTGCAGCGTGCAGTGGACCAGGTGCTCCATGATGTATGTATGCAGAAACTGCCAGTCGTATTTGCCGTAGACCGTGCCGGGTTAGTTGGAAGTGATGGGGAAACTCATCATGGATGTTTTGATCTGACTTATCTTTCCATGATGCCAAATATGACACTGATGGCGCCTAAGAATAAATGGGAACTTTCCGATATGATGAAATTTGCCATTAAGCACGACGGTCCGATTGCCATTCGCTATCCAAGAGGAGAAGCCTATGATGAACTGGAAGATAAGCGTGCGCCGATTGTATTAGGAAAAGGCGAAGTCTTATATCAGGGAAAAGAAATCGCCATTCTCGCAGTTGGAAGCATGGTAAAAGTAGCCGTAAAAGTCAAAGAACAGTTGGAAAATGCCGGATATCATCCGACAATCATCAATATGCGCTTTGTAAAACCATTGGATACACAGCTTCTGGATGAAGTTGCAGTCGATCATTCTTTGATTGTAACAATGGAAGAAAATGTAAAAAATGGTGGTTTTGGAGAAAAAGTCCTTCATTATTTTAATGAAAAAGAATATGATGCGAAGGTTCGTATTGTTGCCATCGAAGACCAGTTTGTTTCTCATGGAAGCGTTGGTGATTTGATGAAGCAGCAAAAAATGGATGCGGATTCCGTGACAGAACGCATCCGGAATTGGAAAAAATAAAGACGGGAGAACAAAATGAAAGAAAGATTGGATGTACTGGTTGTGAGCAGAGGATTTGCGCCATCCAGAGAAAAAGCAAAAGCGATCATTATGGCAGGAAATGTATTGGTAGATGGACAGAGAGAAGATAAAGCAGGTTCTATGTTCAAGGATACGGTAGAAATTACGGTAAAAGGTCATACACTTCCTTATGTAAGCCGTGGTGGATTAAAATTGGAAAAAGCCATGACTCATTTTGGTGTATCCCTGAAAGATAAAGTTTGTATGGATGTTGGTGCTTCTACGGGTGGATTTACAGACTGTATGCTGCAAAATGGCGCAGTAAAGGTCTATTCCATCGATGTAGGGCATGGACAGTTGGATTGGAAGTTAAGAAATGACGAACGTGTTGTCTGTATGGAAAAAACAAACATTCGTTATGTGGTTCCGGAAGATATTCAGGAATTGTCACAGTTTACTTCTATCGATGTTTCCTTTATTTCCTTAACCAAGGTACTTCTTCCAGTCAGAAATCTTCTGACGGAAGATGGAGAAGTGGTGTGTCTGATCAAACCACAGTTTGAAGCTGGAAGGGAAAAAGTAGGGAAAAAAGGTGTAGTAAGAGATCCTGCTGTGCATAAAGAAGTCATTGAAAGTGTTATTTTGTATGCACAGAGTATTTCCTTTGGTATTCGCCATTTGGAATACTCTCCGATCAAAGGACCGGAAGGAAATATTGAATATCTGCTTCATATCTGCAAACTTCCGGAAGGAGAACATGAGCAGGATGTTTGTGTAGATATTGATCAGGTTGTAAAAGATGCACATAAGGAATTATCCAGTAAATAACGGACAGGTGATATTATGGATAAATTTACAATCATAACGAACAGCATCAAAGATCCCAGCCGAATTGTGACCAATCGAATTGCCGATTATCTGCATAGTCACAAAAAAGAATGCTTGATTTTGGAAGCGGAAGATAAAAAGCCGGGACAAAAATATTACTATACAGATGTATCCAAAATTCCGGATGATACCCAGTGCGTGATCGTTCTTGGCGGGGATGGAACCCTTTTGCAGGCGGCCCGTGATGTGATTGACAAACAGATTCCTTTGTTTGGTATCAATCTGGGAACCTTGGGTTACTTGGCAGAAATCGACCAACATTCTATCTATCCGGCGTTGGATCGTTTGATGAGCGATTTGTATACCATTGAAAATCGTATGATGCTTCATGGAATGTTGTTAAGAGATGGGAAAGTGATCGCGGAGGACTTTGCTCTGAATGATATTGTTATCAGCAGAGAGGGTGCTTTGCGTGTAGTTCGTTTCAATAATTATGTCAATGATACGTATTTGAATACATATAAAGCGGATGGCATCATTATTTCCACACCGACGGGTTCTACCGGTTATAGTCTGTCAGCAGGAGGTCCGATTATCTCCCCAAGCGCATCTATGATATTGATGACACCGTTAGCACCGCATACACTCAATACGAGAAGTATCGTATTTGCGTCACAGGATGTCATATCCGTAGAGCTGGGAGAAGGAAGAGACGGAGGCATCGAGCAGGGTGTTGCGTCTTTTGATGGTGCTGCACGTGTTCCAATGGTTACAGGGGACCGGATTGTAATTTCGAAAGCGAAAAAAGATACAAAGATTATTAAGATAAATAACATTAGTTTTCTCGAAGTGTTGAGAGAAAAAATGAGCAATAACTAGGAGGAAATAAGAATGAAGATTGAGCGACATTCTCAGATCATCCGTTTGATTAATCAATACGATATCGAGACACAGGAAGAATTAGCGGAAAAATTAAATGAGAATGGATTTCAGGTGACGCAGGCGACGGTTTCTCGTGATATTCGTGAATTGAAACTGACCAAAATCGCAAAACAGGGCGGTCGCTCCAAATACGCTGTGATGCAGAATGTGGATCATGAGATGAGTCAGAAATATGTTCACGTATTGCAGGCGGCATTCCGCGGCATGGATTTTGCGCAGAATATTCTGGTGATCAAAACCGTATCCGGTATGGCTATGGCAGCTGCAGCAGCACTGGAAGAAATGCAGTTTCATGAAGTGGTAGGCTGTATCGCAGGAGACGACACGATCATGTGTGCAACACGAAGCGTGGATGAAGCGTTGCTTTTGATGGAAAAAATTAGAAAATTGTTGGATGCATAACTTATGTTCCGAACATGAAATACGAAAGACAGGAAAATCGAATAACTGTACATATGCAGTTATGGGCGGAATAAAAAGGAGTTAAAATGTTATCCTATTTACATGTAAAAAATATTGCTTTGATTGACGAGGCAGAAGTGGAATTTGGTCCTGGATTAAATATTTTAACCGGTGAAACCGGAGCTGGTAAATCTATTTTGATGGGTTCCGTAAATCTGGCTTTGGGGCAGAAAATGTCAAAAACCATGCTTCGAAATCCAGAAGAACCGGCACTGGTGGAACTGGTTTTTCAGGTAGACAATCCAAGATGTCTTCAGATTTTAAAAGAAAAAGATATTGGAATCGATGATGAACAGATTATTATTTCCAGAAAATTGACAGGAAACCGCAGCATCAGCCGTTTGAACGGAGAAATCTGTACGGCAGCACAGATTCGGGAGATTTCTTCCCTGCTTTTGGATATTCATGGACAGCATGAACATCAGTCCTTGTTGTATCAGGATCATCAGTTGGAGATTCTGGATGCATATGGAAAAGAACAGGTAGACACTTTAAAAGCAGAAGTGGCGGTCATGTATCGCACCTGGATGTCTCAGAAAAAGGAACTGGAACCTTACCAGTTGGATGAAGAATCCAGAAAACGAGAGATTGCGTTTCTGGAATTTGAGATTCAGGAAATCGAGGAAGCACAGCTTGTTGCTGGAGAAGACGAAGAACTGGAAAAGCGATATCGTACCGCTTCCAATAGTAAGAAAATCATCAATGTGCTGAGTGCGGTACATCAATATACAGGAAATGACAGCGGTGCAGGAGATTTGATCAGTCGTGGGCTTCAGGAAATCAATCGCATTGAAGGATTTGACGAACAGGTGGATCAGATTGGCAAAATGCTTGCGGATATGGAAAGCCTTCTGTATGATGTGAATCATGAACTGACCAGCTGCATGAATCAAATGACATTTTCAGATGAAGAATTTTATCAGATGGATCAGCGATTAAATGTGCTGAATCATTTAAAATCCAAATACGGTTCCAGTATAGAAGCAGTTTTACAATATCAAAAAGACAAACAGAAAGAACTGGACCGCTTATATCATTACGAAGCGTACAAAGAGGAATTAGAGATAAAACTGGAACAGACGGCGCAGCAGTTAAACGCAATCTGTAAGAAACTGTCAAAGAAACGTCAGGAATGTGCAAAACAGTTGGAAACTTCCATTATCGAAGGACTGAGTGATCTGAATTTCCTGGATGTGAAATTTGAAATCTGTTTTGAAGAATTGCGTCAGTTTGCTTCCAATGGAAAAGATAAAATTGAATTTTGTATTTCCACAAACCCTGGAGAACCGGTTCGTTCTCTCGGAAAAGTAGTTTCCGGTGGTGAATTGTCACGTATCATGCTGGCAATCAAAACAATTCTGGCGGATAAAGACGAGACAGAAACTCTGATTTTTGATGAAATCGATACCGGAATCAGTGGACGTACTGCGCAGAAAGTATCAGAAAAAATGGCAGTGATCGGGCAGTCACATCAGGTTATCTGTATTACCCATTTACCACAGATTGCGGCAATGGCAGATTGTCATTTTGAAATCGAAAAAAGCGTAAGCGATGGAGAGACAACAACAAGAATCCACCGTTTAAACGAGGAAGAATCTGTCAATGAAATCGCAAGAATTCTCGGTGGCGCCGAAATCACGGAACATACGAAAGTCAGCGCAGCAGAGATGAAAGAATTGGCACGGAAACAAAAAAATTCAAGTGTTAGAAATTAAAATCGTCACATACTAACAGAGGATACATAACGTATCTTCTGTTTTTTATTATATAGAAGTTTTAAAAATTTCAGGAAAGAAGGATGTGACGGCATGGGTGAAAGATACAGAAAATATCGGGCATTTTTATGGGGTGTAGTATCAATAGGAATGATAGGAATCTTCATTTTGTTATGGAATCATCTGAAAAATCAAGTGCCGGATGAACTGCAGGTATCTTCCAGTCAGCAGATGGATTGGGATGAGGTATTTGATAATCCATTGATCACATACGATTCGGCGGTTACTGTTTCCCAAAGCGGAAGTTATACGGTGACATGTTATCTGCTGGATTGCATTCCTTTAAAAACCATGAAAGTCACATACGTAGATTATGATACGGTTTATGCGAGCGGAGAGCCAATCGGAATATATATGGAAACAGAAGGTGTGTTGGTGATTGATTCTGGAGAAATCACGGATATAGATGGAAATAAACAAGAACCAGCGAAACATATTGTAGAATCCGGTGATTACATTTTAAGTGTAGACGGAGAAAAGCTGGACAGCAAGAAGGAATTGATACAGTTGGTGGAAGAAAATGAAGGCGAAACGATGAAATTGGAGGTATTGCGAAACAAGCAAATCATAACACTTTCTTTACATCCTATTCAGACAGAAGACGGCACGTACAAATTGGGCATCTGGGTGCGTGACAACATCCAGGGAATCGGCACGATGACCTGCGTCACAGAAGACGGTGCATTTATGGCATTGGGACATGGCATCAGTGATATTGATACCGGCGAGCAACTAAAAATATCCAGTGGAAATCTTTACAATACAAAAATCCTTGGCATACAAAAAGGCGCTGTGGGAAATCCGGGAGAATTAAAAGGAGTCATTGATTACAGTGAAAAAGAGAAGATTGGAGATATTCTGGTAAACAGTGGTATTGGAATCAGTGGAACTTTGTATGAAAACCAGGTACAGAATATGTTGGGCAAACAATATCAAGTCGGATTTAAACAAGAAATGGAATGCGGATCAGCCCAATTGATTTGTGATGTGGGAGACGGTGTCACATATTATGACCTGGAAATTACGAAAATCGATGTGAATTCCAAAGAAGAAAATCAGAACTTTGAAATTAAGGTGACAGATCAGGAATTGCTGGAAAAGACTGGGGGGATTGTGCAGGGAATGTCCGGCAGCCCGATTATACAGAATAGGAAGATCGTGGGTGCGGTGACTCATGTGTTGGTGAATGATCCGACGAGGGGGTATGGAATTTTTATTGAGAATATGCTGGATGCGGCGGGATAAAATTTTGCCAGAGGCATATCATTTCGCCTCTGGTTTTTGGGGGCTTAATATATTATAATATACTAGAATTTGAATTATGGAGGGAAGAAGATGCTGCAGAAATATACTTTTTCGGGTGATAGAACGATAGTGTTTGATGATACAAAAAGCGTGAAAGCGCTGATCGCTTATGCCTTTGAAATGTTTGATTATTATGAACCGCTTGGCATGGATATTGTAACAGTATTTCAATACCATCACCCCAACACAAATACAGGTTGGTTCACAACGGATATTACAAAAAGCTGTGCAGAGGAAATCAAGAGACCTGATACGTTGTGCTTTGCATATCATATGCCCAATACCTTTTATTTTGCAGAAGGTGGCTGGGGTCATCATATGCCTGGACTTGGTAACCGTCCTCCTATTGACAATGAAGTTTCCCTCAAGTTGCGATTTGACGATTTTAGAAATACTGTAATCATAAACGGAAAGTATACGTTCCGTGATATAATAAATCTGTTGAAAAGGACGGGATACATAAAGGATTGTTGTAGCTTTATCAGGGTTCTCCCAATTGGGTGTGCTGGCAAAGATTATGCAATTTCTTTTGATGATCCGATCATGAATATTTGTTTGTCTGATTTTGAAAAGAAACTTGAGCAGTATAATTCGGAACGGATTCATCTCAATGCGGATGAATTCATATATCATACAGAATTGGAATTTTGCTAATCAAAGTCTATGAAATCCGGTTTGTCTAGCTGAACAAGAATCCTATATAGCGGCTATGCATCATGAGTTTGCGGCTGTTTTGCGCTAAAAATTGTTGTCCATAATGACAATCATTTGTGAGCGAAAGTCATATTAACCGGGATGGGAAGTTGGTGGTACTGTGATGCATGTTTTTGTGAATAACCAGATGAAAAATACGGAAAATTCATTGAGAATATGTCGGATGTATCGGGGGATGTATAGCCAGAGATCAGCTTGCCCGTGGCTATATTTTGTGCTATTATTAGCTTAAGAGGTGATATAATATGTCAATTAACACGTGGGAAGTATAATACATGGGGATTAAATTCTGACTGTGTAATCACATGGTATGATGAATGATTATGTTGTTGTTTTTAAGTGAGAAAATGTTGTACATAATAATCACCCGTGAGAAGATGCCTGATTATTCGAAACAGCAAGTTGGTGGAGGATGTACCTCACGTTTTGGTGAATGACCCAACGAGAGAATATGAGATTTTTATAGAGAATATACCGAGGACGATATTATAAAATTGGCAAGGAAGATAAAACCTTGCCAATTTTTTGAAATATAAAAAGAATGACGAAGTGTATATTGAAAGGATTCATTCTTTATTGGGCAGTAGTAAATATAGAAGGGTGGATGCCGATGGCTTATTCATTTTGTATGCGGCGCAGCCATTAAAAAAGATCAAAAATCCCATTAAAGACGTATCAAATAAATGGAAATTAGTTCCGTCAGATGAACAAGATGTCCCTGAATATATTGATTCTCAATATGTTATATATGAAGAAGCAGATGAGGATGAGAGTTGGGAGTACGATGAATATGATTGGCAATGCTTTAGTTTTTGTCTGCCTACATGTGGACCAATGCATAGTAATGATGGTGTGTTGGCTAGAAAATCTGGTTGTCTGAAATATATTGAAACTCTAGAGCGAATCATAAATGATTTTGTTGATTCTGACGATTGGCTTTGAAATATGTATCACAGGAGAAAATGCGTTGCAAAAGGTGCAGAAAACTTTTATACAACTACAAATAATGCTGCTGCCACGATGTGATAAAACTTATATATGATAAAGAAGTAGAAAGCATTACAATATCAAATTTAAAGAATGTAGGTGAACAGAAAATGTCGAATTATGATTTGCAAAAATTCATTATAGCTCATCAAAGAGATTATGCAACTGCATTGTATGAAATCAGGAATGGTAGAAAACGGAGCCATTGGATGTGGTATATTTTTCCACAAATTCGGGGATTGGGGCGGAGTTCTACCTCTCAGTATTATGCTATTGATAGTTTGGAAGAAGCCTCAGCATTTTTGTCAGATACTTATTTGGGCGGGAATCTTCGTGAAATATGCGAAGTGCTTTTGGAGTTGGAATCAAATAACCCGACTGAGATATTCGGTAAACCTGATGATATGAAACTCCGGTCGTCTATGACATTATTTGCATGTGCGGCTGGAAGAGATTCTGTTTTTGAAAAAGTGTTGAATAAATATTTTGGCGGACGATGTGATATTAGGACAAAGAAAATTCTGAACATACAATAATTTGGAAAACAGTTATACACTTTTAATAGGTTAGGAACTGTCAGGATTTGAAAACATATCCTATATTTTGTTACATTTTTTTATTGCAATCCCAGTTTCGATATATTATAATGACTCATGTCAGAAGGGGTAGTACCTATTTTGGCGTGAGTAATTGACAAAAGATTATTTTAAGGAAATATGATAAAAGCACATTTGTACGCCACAGCAGAATAGAATGAAATTGGCGGTAGAGATGTGCTTCATACTTTTCATGGAATAAGGATACGCTTTCAAGGAGGAATTACGAATGGGCGGATTTTTTGGAGCAGTTTCTAAAAGAGATTGTGTTATGGATATATTTTTTGGAGTAGATTATCATTCACATCTCGGTACAAGACGTGGCGGTATGATTATTCATGATGCGGAAAGTGGTTTTCAGCGACAGATTCATTCTATTGAAAATACACCATTCCGTACAAAATTTGAAAAAGATTTAGAGAAATTCCATGGTTGCAGCGGTATTGGATGTATCAGTGACAGCGATCCTCAGCCATTGCTGGTTCGTTCTCATTTGGGACTTTTTGCTATCACAACCGTTGGTATTATTAATAACGATGAAGAATTAGTTGAGAAATATTTTTCCGATCATGGACACCAGTTTATGGCTATGAGTTCAGGAAAAATCAACTCTACAGAATTGGTTGCAGCGCTGATCAATCAGAAAGAAGATTTGGTTTCCGGTATTTTACATGCACAGGATGCCATTGACGGTTCTATGACACTTCTGATTTTGACAGAAAAAGGAGAGATTCTCGCTGCACGTGATAAAGTGGGACGTCTTCCAGTGATGATTGGAAAGGATGAAAATGGATATTGTGTGTCTTTTGAATCCTTTGCATATCACAAACTTGGGTATGATGATTGTTATGAATTAGGACCTCGTGAAATTGTTCGCATCAGTGCTGATCATATGGAAACAATTTCTCCAGCAGGAGAAGAGATGAAGATTTGCGCATTCCTTTGGACTTACTATGGATATCCAAACTCCCGTTACGAAGGAAAAAACGTAGAAGCGATGCGTTTCCAGAATGGTAAAATCATGGCCCGTGAAGATGCAAAATATGGTGGAGTTCCTGAAGTTGATTATGTTGCAGGTATGCCAGATTCCGGTATTCCTCATGCGGTAGGATATGCAAACCAGAGCGGTGTTGAATTTGCTCGTCCATTTATCAAATACACACCAACATGGTCACGTTCTTTCATGCCTACCAATCAGAAAATGAGAAACATGGTTGCTGAGATGAAACAGATTCCTGTACCGGAATTTATCGAAGGTAAAAAACTGCTGTTAGTAGACGACTCAATTGTTCGTGGTACACAGTTAGGAGAAACCGTTGATTTTCTTTATCAGTTAGGTGCAAAAGAAGTGCATATGAGATCTGCTTGCCCACCTATCATGTATGGATGTAAATATTTGAACTTCTCCCGCAGCAATTCTGTAAATGAATTATTGGCTCGTCGTGTGGTTCAGGAATTGGAAGGCGATGAAGGACAGAATCATTTGGATGAATATGCAGATGCAAGAACAGAACGTGGACAGTGTATGTTGAAACGTATCTGTGAACAGTTCGGATTCGATTCTTTAGGTTATCAGTCTTTGGATGGGGTGTTAGAATCTATCGGTCTGGATAAAGATAAAGTCTGCACTTATTGCTGGTCTGGAAAAGAATAATACAAAGAGAATAAAGGAGTTATGCGTATGGATTTTTTCAATACGTATAACTCCTTTTATAATTGCAGCAGATATTTATGATGTTGCCAAAGCAATAAATCGCTCATTTTTACTGTTAACGGCACAGTAAAAATGATAATTCACTTCGTTATGACGCAAAAACCAAGTTTTATGTGCATGTACATCTTCCCAGTCATATTCACTGTGAATCAATGGTTCGCCATTCCAAATTGTCCAGTGCACCAAATCTCTGGAACAGGCAAATGTATTGTAAGCTGGTTTCTCTTTTTCATATCGAAAGAAAACAATGACAGCTCGATGTCCATAACGTTCCCAGTGTTCTCCATCATTGGATACTGCCAGATAAATTCTTTCACGGTCATCATTGGCTTTGGCATTGTAGGCATTGATGTATTTATAACCGGTAACATTTCTTTTATCTTCAAACATAAAGCTTTTGTACAATGTTTTCTCTTCATATGGACGGCAATCTTTGTCATCAGGACGAAGAATCGGCTGCGGGAATCTGGTAAATCCATCAGGATTGGTCGGGTCTGTACTTTTTGCCATTCCCATAAACAGTGGATCAGGTTCATAGCCATCGCTGTTCCCGGCAAGATAGGAAATATAATAAGAATCATTGACCAGTTGTGGTTCGTTGGAACCGCCAAATGTATTGTCTATGAATGCAGCATAGCCTCCACATTGCTTGCTGTCCCAGTGATTTTCTTCATTTCTTCTGAAAATAGTTCCGACATAATCCCATTGCAATAAATCCTCTGATGTTGCCAGATGCGTTTCATAACCGGAAATATTACAGTCTTTGGAAATAGCAACAAAATACATATAAAATTTATCGTCTTTTTTAAAAATGGTTGGGCTGTCTGTAAAATAGTCATTCCATTTAATAACTGCCCCTCGTTTGATTGGCGTTTTTATACGTTGGTAAATATGCTGCATTTCTTCCTGGGTTACGGCAGGAAGGGAAGATTCCTTGAAATTTATCATCGTATCCGTTCTCCTTGTACGTATATGGTAGTCTAAAATGATTATAAGAAAATATAAAAAAACTTTCAACCTGTTGCAGATTGAAAGTTTTTTCATTATATCAATATTTGTTTCTGACTTTTTCTGCGAAGCAGACAACATCTTTCAATTCGATGACTTGTCCGTCATCCAGAATGGCTTTTCCTGTCATTTTGCCGAATACCTGATGCTGGTCGGAAATGATAACTTTTAAGTTCGTGTATGCAGAACGGTCAATAATTGGGACAAAATCCATTTCGAATCTTCCATCGGATGAGGTGAAGGTCCATGGCTTGCAATAATCGTCCTCTGGGATGTTGAAGGTAACATCATCCAGTTTATGAGCCTTGCCATTGTAAAATAAAATATTTTCAGTTGCAGCACTTGTATTTCCAAATCCATACCCAATATTGAAACCAAAAGGTTTGCCGTTGACCATACAGTTGCCGGAACCCCAATACCAGGTATTATCATAAGTCCATACGCCGCGTCCCCAATCCAGTGTACCAAAATCCGTAGTTGGATTAAATTTGTAAGTTTTTCCATCATACGTCATGGAGCCGGATGCATTCATGCAGTTGATTTTTTGATTATAATAGAATGCATGTTTTTTATCCCATGGTGTAGCTATAACCATAGAATCCATAGGCGGCTGATTCAACATAATATCACAGGTAAGAGGTTTTCCTTCATAAAAATCTTTGAATTTACAAAGAATACGGCGCTGACCTTCTTTTACCAGGAACTTGATATGAATACGATCGTCTTTGTAAGAAACATTTCCTACGGAAGATGTTTCTGGCATATGGAATTTGCCCATTGGAGCCAAGGTTGTGATAGATTCGGTATGTTCCCATGGATGGTCTTCAGCTAAGGAAATAAGAGAAACAGAAATCAAACCCATATAACCGTTATCGGCTATTGTAAAAGCTCCGGCAAATTTTTCATTCAGTACAAGATAATAGTCCCATTCTTTGATACGGAAGGCAGGTGCCTTGATCATTTTTCTGCGATAGTTCCAAATTTGTTCTTTGGCCCATCCAGGTTCTGCGATTTCACCTTGTTCGTTTAAAAGGTATTGACTGGTAGTTACTTCATGATTTCGCATGGCAATTCCTCCTTATTTTTTGATATGAAATTTCTGGTGTAATGCCTTTGACCATTTGTCTACCCGTTCACGTGGAAGTAAGAGGTTGATGGCTAATGCAACTAAAACACCAACCGCAGTATCTGCGATACGTGCTGCGGAATATGTAACGTAAGTAGATGGTTCTGTGTTCAATAACACGATACATAGAACAACACCGCCAGGCTGAATGGTGTTCGGCCATTCAAAAACCATGCCGAATATAATCAAAATATTTACCCCAATAAATAATAATACGAACAAAAGAAAATGCGTAGAACCATCCGGATAGCATAATAAATAAATACTATACAAAAAAATACCGATAAATCCGCCGAAGATTGTCCCAAACAGACGGGTAAAACCGCTGAACATGGAACTGTTCATGTCACTGCCCATACCGAAGATTGCTCCTATGCAGGCGAAGGTAGGATTGTGTCCGGTTGGATAATATAAGAGTGCGCACAGGGTAGCAGCAAAAGCTGTTTTTACATTGCGTAAACCTATGTGATAAGGTGAATGATTTTTTTCCATATTGAAATACTACCTCCAAAGAAATACTAAAGATAAAAATATTATAGCATTAAGACAGATAAAGACAAAGTATTTTTAGAAAAAATTGCTATTTTTGTGCAAGGGAAAAGGAAAATTTGTTTACGAAATATTAAAAAAGAACGAGATAAATGATAACCCTTGACATAGTAATTAAAACCATGTAATATATATGACGATAAAATGAAATGAGAGGGAATACGATGAGTTCAATAATTCTTGTAGCAGAGACTGGTTCTGATATTACACCGGAACTGGCTTTACAATATAATATTCAGATTGTGCCAATGCATGTAAATTTTGGAGAAGAAACACTGGATGATGGTTCTTTTCCGGCACAGAAAATCGTAGATTACTATCGTGAGACTGGAAAACTTCCAAAAACGAGTGGATGTACACCGGAAGATTTTGTGAAAAAATTTGATGAGATTCACGCAAAATGGCCAGAAGCACAGATTTTGTATCTGGCATATTCTGCAGTGACTACTTGTTCTTACCAGAGTGCCGTAATCGCAGCAGAGGAAAGAGACTATGTAACATTTCTGGATACCAAACAGGTATCCGTAGGTCAGGGAAATGTAGTCGTTGCAATGGCTGAGATGTTACAGAAAAATCCGAACATGACGATAAAAGAAGCAGTAGATGCAGCAAATGATTTGATTGCTCGTGCTAAAATGTGTTTTATGCCGGATAATCTGGAATTTTTACGTGCCGGCGGTCGCGTAAGTAATGTTGCATTCTTAGGAAGTCGCATTTTGAATTTGCATCCAACCATTGAAATTTTGGATGGTAAGTTAATGGCAACCAAAAAATACCGTGGAAAAATGGTAAAAGTTGCGGCACAGTTGATAAAAGATTATGCGGAATCCTACAAATTACAGAGAGACTGTTTATGGCTGGTGTATACAGTAGGACTCACGGATGAAGTAAAAGCTTGTGTAAAAGAAGCTGCTCAAGCATGTGGATTTAAAAAATTGCAGTGGATTCAGGCAAATGGTGTTATTACAACGCATGGTGGTCCTGCTGCGTTTGGGCTGGCTGGGTTTACAGAAAAATAAGGATTATATATGGAAGAAAGAACAGATTGTTGTCTGTTCTTTTTTATATTTGTAGTTCGTTGGGGACGGACGCAGATAATTGCTACTACTCTGCAAAAACAGGCCGCTCCTTCTCAAATCTTTTCTAAGATTGACTAAATTGACGCTCAGAAAAGTCTTCGCGCCAAAGTCAATCTAAGAAAAGGATTTTCGAACTCGCTTTCCCCAATGTTTTTGCAGAGTAGTAGCAATTATCTGCTGTATTCCCAAATGAAACAAATGACGCCACCAAGTTAGTTGTATGTTCTATATATTCAAATAAATTTACGTTTTCATAAATGTAAATTGTATATGATGACGTAAAACATACATTTTAAACTCCCGGGCGCGATTTGTTTCGTGAGGATGGAAGGATTCCTATACCATTCCGAAGGCATTGGAGGAAGAGAGTCTGAAAATCCAGTGCTTACTAAGACTTTAACGCGAAGGCTCTCCTGAGCGTTAATTAGTCGCAGTTAGCACTTAGTTGAAGACGAACGACCTGCCTTTGGAATGGTATAGGAAT
>JAXJUX010000024.1:0-8959 GCA_036308845.1 Ruminococcus sp. | reverse complement strand
GTCTACATGGATGACATTACCATCTTCGAAGCAACGAACAACCTGAACGATTGCATCTACTTCACGGATATTAGCCAGGAACTGGTTTCCAAGACCTTCCCCTTTGGAAGCTCCTTTTACAAGACCAGCGATATCAACAAATTCGATAACAGCTGGAGTCACTTTTTTAGAATGATAAAAATCACCCAGCAATTTTAATCTTTCATCTGGAACAGGAACGATCCCAACGTTTGGGTCGATGGTACAGAATGGGTAGTTTGCGGATTCTGCTCCAGCTTTTGTTAATGAATTAAAAAGGGTACTCTTTCCAACATTTGGAAGCCCTACAATACCTAATTTCATATATTATATCCTCTTTTCTTAGCGTAGACTCTTATCAACCATTTATTTTATCACAGGTAGTATCTTTTCGTCAATTAGTGTTAGCAACTCAATCCCTACTTTGCATCATCACCAAAATCCCATCCGTATACGCCACTTCTGCGATTTCCTCTGTGATTTCATTGCTCACCCCAAGCCCTGCCTGGTTTTCCAGCAAATAATTTTCCAGTGGATATTTGAATCCTCGAAGACACAGGTTTTCCACCGTAGCTTCCAGCGGAAAAAAGGAAATATATTCTCCATACTGTTCTTTTTTCTTCACAGTAAATGTTTTTTCCACAGGAATTGTAATTTTATTATACTTATCCACCAGATATGTTGGGATTTTCCTTAGCCATGCGTTTTTCAGAATCTGCAGATTGCAAAATACATGATCGATGCGTGTTCCTGTCGCACCCAATATCCAGATTTCTGTACTTCCCATGTCCATCGCTTTTTCAAGACCAATCATTGTGTCGGTGGCATCTTTTATTGGATTGTATTCCCTGATTGGGATTGTGGATTTTTCTTTGTACCATTCCAGAATATGTGCAGGAAGACTGTCAAAATCTCCCACGATATAATCGGGACGCAGATTATTTTCATAACAAAACTGCAGCCCCTTATCCACACCAATCATATATTCCGGTTCTAATTTTTTTATAAAAGAAAGGGCAAAATCTTTCTCGATATTGCCCCCTGTAACGATCAAAGTTTGCAATTTTTTACTCCTATTACACCAAACGCAGAATCCAGCTTCACATACTTCTATTAGCGAAATAGTTTACATCTATTTATGAGCATTAGCGTTACACCAGATATTCAAAATTTCTACTTATCTTCATATGCTCCCATAATATCCTGCAGTTCTTTCACACGAGCAGGAATATTATCACCAAACACAGCGGAACCGGCAACGATAATGTTTGCTCCCGCATCCAATACAGTAGAAATTGTAGATGCGTTTACCCCGCCGTCTACCTGAATATCCACATCCAGTCCAGCTTCTGTAATCATCTGTCTTAATTTGCGTACTTTTTCCGTACAATTTGTGATATATTTCTGTCCGCCAAATCCCGGGTTAACTGTCATAATCAGAACCATATCAACCAGATTCAGCACATGTTCCAGTACACACAAAGGTGTAGCAGGATTTAACGCAACACCTACTTTCATACCAGCCTGTCTGATTTCTCTCAATGTGCTGTCCAGATGTTTGCATGCTTCTGCATGAACCGTCAGCATATCTGCTCCACTTTTCTTAAATTCCTGAATATATCTTCCTGGTTCTTCAATCATCAGATGTACATCAAAGAACAGATCTGTTTTTTTACGAATAGATGCAATGACCGGCATTCCAAAAGAAATACTTGGCACAAATGCGCCGTCCATTACATCAATGTGAAGCCATTTTACACCTGCATTTTCAATTTCCTGAATCTGCTCTCCCAATTTTGTAAAATCTGCGGACAACATGGATGGTGACAATTCGTATTTCATAATTTTTTCCTTTCTCATATGCAAAATCTAAGAGATTCAAAATATCCCATCTCTTATATTTTCAAAAAATATTCTATCCCGAACTAATTTTTCGGATACCTTAATACTTCTTTTTATCTTTCAATTCGTCATAAATATTTTTATAACTTTCATATCGAATCGTGCTTATTTTTCCTTCTTTTACGGCCTCTTTCACCGCACAATCCGGCTCATTGATATGCACGCAGCCCTGAAAACGACACATGCCTTCACATTCTTCTATTTCCGGAAAATACAGACGAAGCTGCTCCTTTTCAATCCCTTCCACAAAAAGGGAACTGAATCCTGGAGTGTCCATCATGTACGTATTTTCACCAATGGTGATCAACTGAGAATGTCTTGTGGTATGTTTTCCACGCTTCAGCTTTTTACTGATTTCTCCAGTTTCCATGCAGATTTCTCCCTGCAAAAGATTGGTGAGTGAAGATTTTCCCACCCCGGATGGGCCTGCAACAACGGTTGTTTTCCCTTCCAGAAGTTTCTTCAATTCAGCGATACCTTCTTCTTTGTGTGCACTCGTTGTAAGTATTTGATATCCACAAGCAGAATAGATTTTTTTCAATTTTTCCACTTCATCTTCCGTACCCAAATCCTGTTTGTTAAAGCAGATGATAGTCGGAATATTCTGCTGCTCCATAGCAATTAAAAAACGGTCCAACAGCGAATAATTCGGATCCGGCTGTCGTACCGCAAAAATGACCATTGCCTGATCCACATTGGCTGATGCCGGACGAATCAGTTGATTTTTTCTAGGAAAAATACGTACCAGATTTCCAGTTTTTTCATTTTCATCCAGAACTTCGATTTCCACATCATCTCCTACAAGAGGTTTCATTTTATCTTTTCGGAAGATGCCTTTTGCCTTACATTCATAAATTCCGGATTCTACTACATTTACGTAGTAGAATCCGGCAATACCTTTCACAATTTTTCCTTGCATACAGAACCTCTTAGGACTGCTGTTTGAATGGTACGTTAGAATAATGTCCACGTTCCACATATGCACCGTCTACCAATTCTCTCAAGTAAACAGTACCTGTTTCCACATTATCTGCACCAGCAATATTCAATACATATGGGAAACTGATTGTTTCGCCGTCAATAACAACAGTGGAAACATTCTGACCATCAATATTCTGTACCAATTCCAGCTGTACAGGTCCGCCTTCATAATTCTGTGGCTGTACCAGTTCTACATTACACATCCATTTTCCAGCGTTTGGTTCTGCTGTTACTTCAGGCGCATGATAAATCGTGATGGTAATGGTTGTTCCAGAATCCACCTGAGTATAAGCATCAATACTCTGATTTACGACACAGCCATCTGCTGCATTATCTGCGGATGATGTAGTCTGGACATTTACCTGGAATCCTGTATCTGTCAATAATTTTTTCGCTACTGCTTCTTCTGAACCCATAACATTTGGAACAGAAATTTTCTTATTTTCTTCCCCAAGACTTACAACCAGAGTAACGGTTGCGCCTGCTTCCAACTGAGTTCCAGCAACAGGATCAACACTGATGACTTTTCCAATCGCTACACTGTCACTGTATTCTTGTTTGATTGCAGTTTCAAGACCTAAGGCTTTGATTTTAGCTTCTGCTTCTGACTGTGAATATCCAGCCACTTCCGGAACTGTAGGAGCTACATTACCGGAACTTACTACATAATTGATTACAGTTCCTGCATCAACAGAAGTTCCTTCTGCGATTTCCTGAGAAATGACAACACCTTTTGCATATTCAGATTCCTGTTCGCCTGTTTTATTTCCTTTCAGACCCATCTGTTCCAGCAAAGCCAGTGCATTGTCTTCTGTCATATCAACTAATTTTGGAGCTTTTACTTTTCCACTTACATCTGTAGTTTCATCTTCAAGCACTTCACCGTCAACCTGTTCTTCTGTCTGCTGTGAATCGCCAAGGTTAAAACCATCAAATTTTACCAGACCTGCAGCTTTTGCGATAAAGAATACCAAAATACAAATAATAATTGCTCCAATGATAAATCCGCCGATTGTCATGGCTTTTTCCAGTTTGGAACTGATTTCACCATCTTCTTCATCGTCATCTTCATCATATTCTTCGTCTTCATAATCATCTTCTTCTGGTTCATCGTATTCCTGACGTACCGGACGATCCTGAGGTGGAACCGCATATCCGGAACGACCTTCACGAATCGCATCCAGTTCATCTGGAGACAGCATTACTGTCTGTGCGTGACTTGCCAGAGGTGTTAAGGTAACAAATCTTCCGTTTGGATCCAACAGAGAATGTTTTAAATCATCGATCAGTTCTGTCATGCTCGCATAACGGCGATCCACACTTTTCTGTGTACATTTCAGAATGATCTGTTCCAAACTATATGGCAATTCAGGAATATATTCTCGTGGAGAAATGATTTCTTCCTGCAAATGTTTGATTGCGATTGCAACGGTTGTATCTCCATCAAATGGAACTCTTCCTGTAACCATTTCATACATGGTAATACCCAGTGAATAAATATCACTTTTTGCATCACTGTAACCACCACGAACCTGTTCTGGAGAGCTGTAATGTACAGATCCCATAACATTGGAACTGATTGTATTGGAAGATGCTGCACGTGCAATACCAAAATCAGATAATTTTACTTTTCCGTCTGTAGAAATGATAATATTCTGTGGTTTTACATCACGGTGAACAATATCACTTTTATGAGCTGCTTCCAGACCTAAAGAAACCTGAATCGCAATACTGGTTGCTTCTCTTACTGTCAGTTTTCCTTTTCTGGTAATATAGTCTTTCAGAGTAATACCCTGAACTAATTCCATAACGATATAATAAACGCCATTGTCCTCCCCAACATCGTAAACGTTTACTACATTTGGATGTGCAAGACCGGCTGCCGCCTGTGCCTCTTTACGGAATTTTGCAATAAAGCTTGTATCTTCGCTGAATTCCGCTTTCATCACCTTCACTGCTACAAGACGATTCAGCTTGGAATCTTTAGCTTTGTACACATCTGCCATTCCACCGGAACCGATTCTGCTGATGATCTCGTATCTTTCTCCTACAATCATGCCCTCTCTTAACATTTCTTCACCTCGTTTGTAAATGGTTCTATCACAATTACTGAAATATTGTCACTGCCGCCGTATTCATTGGCTTTTTCTACAAGCTGCTTTGCAGCTTCTTCTATATCATGTGCGGAATAAATAATTTCGTGTATTTCTTCATCCCTCACCATATTACTTAATCCATCTGAACATAATAAAATTCGTGTATCATCGCTTAACTCTACATCAAAAAAATCAATGTTCACAAAATCACCAGTACCTACGGCTCTGGTAATGATATTTTTATCCGGATGATACCGAGCTTCCTCTTTAGTTATCCTTCCCCGTCGGACCAATTCTCCAATATAGGAATGATCCTTGGTTATCTGAGCAATCCCTGTTGGATTCAGCAGGTATAATCTGCTGTCACCCACATTCGCCACATATGCATAATATCCTACAATTGTAACCGCCACGATCGTCGTACCCATACCGGCTTTTGTTACATCAATGCCGGCTTCCAGATACACCTGTTCGTTAGCACTTTCTATCCCATGACGAATAATCTTGATCGGATTAAAGCTCATATTCTTTTTTACTGACTCTGTCAATACAGAAACAGCGCAGCGCGAAGCAAAATCTCCTGCGTTATGGCCTCCCATACCATCAGCAACTACAAATAAATTTGGAAGATTCCCAATTGGCTGTTCGGATGCATACACGTAGTCTTGATTTTCGCTTCTCTTCTGTCCCACATCTGTCACAGAATAGGATTTCATGACAAATTCTCCCTTTTATCTAAGTAGCATCAACATATTTTTTTCTTAACTGACCACAGGCTCCATCTATATCTCTGCCCATTTCCCTTCTTATAGTAACATTTATTCTATATTTTTCAAGTTTATTTTTGAAATTCTCGATTACTTTTTTGTCTGACTGCACATAATCACGCTCTTTGATCGGGTTTACCGGAATCAAATTCACATGACAATTAATTCCTGAAATCAGCTGAGCCAACTGTCTTGCGTCCTCTTCACTGTCATTTTTGCCTCCAACAAGACTGTATTCAAATGTAATTCTTCGTCCTGTTTTGTCAAAATAATTTTTACATGCAGGAATCACTTCTGCCAGAGAATACTTGTAGGCAATCGGCATCAATTCTTTTCTCTTTTCATCATTTGGCGCATGAAGGGACAGCGCCAACGTAATACTCAGACCTTCCTCCGCCAACTGGTACATTTTCGGAACAATTCCACACGTAGATACTGTAATATTTCTCTGACTGATATTCTGACCTTTTTCGTCACTTATAATATGAAGAAAACGCATCAGATTATCATAATTATCCATCGGTTCCCCCGTACCCATGACTACAATATTGGAAACCCGCTCTCCCGTCAGTTCCTGAATCCGGTAAATCTGATCCAGCATTTCGGATGGAAGCAGACATCTTGTCAACCCGCCAATCGTAGATGCACAGAAACGGCATCCCATACGACATCCGACCTGAGAAGAAATACATACAGAATTTCCATGTTTGTATTTCATCCAGACACTCTCGATCACGTTCCCATCATGCAGACGAAACAGATATTTTTGTGTCCCATCAATTTTCGATGTCTGTACTTCTACTACTTCCAGGTGGGTCAATGGCTCCTGCTTTTCCAGTTTTTCTCTCAGATTCTTGGAAATATTGGTCATTTCTTCATAACTGCCTACTGTTTTTTTATGAAGCCATTCATATATTTGTTTTCCTTTGAATGGTTTTTCTCCCAAAGAAATCATTTTTTCTTTGATTTCATCCTCATACAGGGATTTGATATCCAATTCTCCCATATAACACTCCTAATCCTGTTTCCGTTTCAATCTTGCAATAAAGAATCCATCTGCTTTGTGAACCCCTGGAATCAACTGCAGGTATCCCTCTTTTGTCGTTTCACACTTCAATTCATCACAGATATATGGATCGATATTTTCCAATTCAAACGGATAATTTTCCACAAACCACTGCACATTTTCCTGATTTTCTTCAGATGTAATCGTACATGTACTATAAATTAAAGTACCACCAGGTTTTACATAGGAAGAAACATTATGTAAAATCTGTTTCTGCAAAACCGTCAATTCCTGAATCCGTTCCTCTGTTACCCTGTATTTGATGTCTGTTTTCTTGCCCATAACGCCCAAACCAGAACAAGGAACATCGGCCAGTACAATATCTGCTTTTCCAATCGATTCTTTATCCAGTATCGTAGCATCTTTTCTTTGTGCTTCCACATTGATCGCATGGACTCTCTGAATATTTTCACGAATCAGTCCCACTTTATAGTCTGTCAGATCTCGAGCATCCACATGACCGAAACCCTGCATCTTGTCTGCCACATGGAGACTTTTTCCGCCCGGAGCGGCACAAACATCAATGATATAATCACCTTTTTGTGGATCGGCAATTTCCGCTACCAGCATGGAGCTGATATCCTGCGCCACAATCCTTCCCATCACAAAGGATTTCAGTCCTGCCAAATGGCTGTAATCCGAAAGATAATATGCATATGGCAGATATGGTGCCGGCTCCACTGTCACGTTCTGTTTTTTCAGACTCTGGATTGTCATTTCCTGATCTACCTGATACAACTGACAGCGAACCGTCGTTGGACGGTCTTTCAAAAACTCCTGCAGCATCTGTTCCGTCACCTGCGGACCATATGCCTGCATCCAACGTGACACAATCCACTGAGGCATAGAATACCATACCGACAAATATTCTTCCAGATTTTTTTCCCGATCCGGATATACAATATGTTCCTTTTCTCTGGAAATATTTCTCATAACGCCATTTACAAAGCCTTTCAGACTGTAAAAGCCTTTCTTTTGAGCCAGTTTCACAGCCTCATTGCATGCCGCAGAATCCGGCACACTGTCCATAAATAGCAACTGGTACACACCACTTCGTAAAATATTGCGGATGACCGGTTTCATTTTATTGACTTTTACATTCGAATACTGGTTCAAAATATAATCAATCCGGAGCATATATTCCAGCGTTCCCTCTACCAGACGATTGATAAAGGCGCGGTCCTGCTTTGGTAAATACTGTACTTTATCCAATGCATTTCGAATAACCAGATGACTATATTCCTGTTCCTGCGTAATTTCCATTAGTATTTCAAGAGCAATTGCTCGTGGTTCTTTTCCATTAATCACGGTTATTTCTCCTTCCTGACAAAAGTATCAATCGAAGTAACTGCAAAAGTGCATTGGCCAATGCGGCTACATACGTTAAAGCTGCTGCAAACAGTACTTTTTGTGCTGCCTGCACTTCTTCCTGTGACTGCAGGATTCCAGTGGATTTCAACATGGCTATCGCCCTTCTGGATGCATTAAACTCCGAAGGAAGCGTCACAAGCTGAAATACCACAACGACGGAAAACAGGATAATTCCCAGCGTCTGCAATGCTTCCAGTGAGAAAATCAATCCCATCATAAACAATGGAATGGCTGCATTGGAACAAAGCTGCATGGCTGGATGCAAAGCACTGATCATCCGATTGAAAATATATCCTGTATTGTGCTGCATGGCATGACCGCACTCGTGCGCTGCTGTGGCTACTGCAGTAATGCTCGGCTGACCATACAATTCATTCGACAAATGGACGCTCTTATCATAGCGATAAAAAGAAATTCCGACTCCATTCATCTGTTCAATTCTTACATCATGAATTCCGGCTGCGTAAAGTACCCGTTCTGCTGTCTGTCTCCCCGTCATTCCACTATATACTCTTACCTGGCTGTATCGATTCAGTACATGTTTGCAATATGCGCTCGCAGCGAGTGAAATTACCGCCGCCAACACCACCAGCATATATGTTGCATCATAATAATACATGCCATACGGCATTCCGATATAAGCTACTGTCATTTTCATCACTCCTGTTTTAATTTGGAAGGACCGTTCCTGCTGCTACTGAATAGCCACGTAAAAATGCCTGACTGTCCATTCGTTTTTTACCTTCCAACTGAAGTTC
>JAXJUX010000023.1:0-3230 GCA_036308845.1 Ruminococcus sp. | reverse complement strand
TTGTATGAGGATTTCATGAAAAAACAGGCAAAACAAAAATAGAAATTTAACCAAAATAAGATGTATAAAACGATGGAGGAATGAAATAATGTATACAGAAAAAGTAATGGATCATTTCCAGAACCCAAGAAACGTTGGAGAAATTGAAAATGCGAGCGGCGTTGGTACCGTAGGAAATGCAAAATGTGGAGATATCATGAGAATGTACCTGGATATCGATGAAAATGGTGTGATCCAGGAATGTAAATTCAAAACATTTGGTTGTGGAGCAGCAGTTGCTACAAGCAGCATGGCGACAGAACTGGTAAAAGGAAAAACAATTCAGGAAGCATTACAGGTAACAAACAAAGCGGTTATGGAAGCTCTGGACGGACTGCCACCAGCAAAAATTCACTGTTCCCTTTTGGCAGAAGAAGCAATTCACGCTGCACTGTGGGATTATGCAGAAAAGAATGGTATTAAGATCGAAGGACTTTCCAAACCAAAATCCGATATCCATGAAGATGAAGAAGAGGAAGAAGAATATTAAGAAAGAATCATCAGGATTCTTTGAAGCAGAACAGAATTTCATTATAAAATAAGAAAGGATTTTGTATGAAAAAAGTTGTTATCGGGCTGTCAGGAGGAGTAGACTCCTCCGTGGCAGCTTTGCTTTTAAAAAAACAGGGATATGAAGTCATTGGGGCTACCATGCAGACATGGAAAGAAGGGGATATCGACAACAGGGAAGCAAGCGTGATCGAAGATGCACGCCGCGTAGCCGATGCACTGGGTATCGAACATCATGTGATTCCATTTTATGACACTTTCAAATGTCATGTCATGGATTATTTTGTGGATGAATATTTACATGGAAGAACTCCAAATCCATGCGTTGTCTGCAACCGTCATGTAAAATGGGAAGCAATGCTGCAGTATGCAAATAGTATTGGCGCTGAATACATTGCTACCGGACATTATGCAAGAATCGACCAGTTGGAAAATGGAAGATATTCTGTGAAAAGGGCAGCGACAGCGGCCAAAGATCAGACTTATGCATTGTATGGCCTGACCCAGGAACAATTATCCCATACCATTATGCCGGTAGGACAGTTTGAAAAAAATCAGATTCGTCAGATGGCTGATGAAGCGGGAATTCCGGTGGCAAACAAACCGGACAGTCAGGAAATCTGTTTTATTCCGGATAAAGATTATGCATCCTATATTCGTAATTATGATTTTGGTGATGGCTCTCGTGCAAATCAAATTACAGAAGGTAATTTTGTAAATACGAAAGGTGAAGTATTGGGACGCCATAAAGGGATTATTCATTATACAATTGGCCAGCGAAAAGGACTGAATATTTCCTTGGGAAGACCAGCATTTGTACTGGAGATTCGCCCGGAGACAAATGAAGTGGTTCTTGGAGAAAATGAAGAATTGTTTACACATACGGTTCGTGCCAATCATCTGAATTTTATGGCTGTGGAAGATATCGAAGGCGAGGTAAAAGCATTTGGTAAAATCCGTTACAATCATAAAGGAGACAATTGCACAGTCAGAAAAATTGGGGATGACATGATTGAGTGTACTTTTGAAGTGCCGGTTCGTGCTGTAACTCCGGGGCAGGCGTTGGTTTTATATCAAGGCGATTATGTCCTTGGCGGCGGAATTATTATGTAAGTATCATTTTTATCGTCAGAAATTACAGAAGAATGGAGGAATTTATAATGATAGCAGATTGCCATCTTCATTCAGAATTTTCCTTCGACAGCGAGACGAAAGTAACTGCACAGGTAGAAAAAGCCATATCTTTAGGGATGAAACATATTTGTTTTACGGATCATATGGATATGGATTTTCCAAACGAAGGAGAATTTTTTCTGGATACGGAGAACTATGTGAAACGTATTTTGGAAGTAAAAGAACAGTACAAAGATAAAATTCAGATTTGTATGGGCGTTGAATTGGGATTGCAGGAACATCTGCAGCAGCGGTTAGATGCTTATATTGAACAGTATTCATTTGATTTTGTGATCGGTTCCATGCATTTGCTTCACGGGGAAGACCCTTATTATGGGAAGATTTTTGAGCGGATGGGCGACGAAGAAGCATATCGGGAATATTTTCGCGAGACGCATAAAAATTTGCTGAAAGCACCAAAAATCCATACGCTTGGTCATTTGGATTATGTGGTTCGTTATGGAAAAGAAAAAGACAGATTGTATTCCTATAAAAAATATGCAGATGAAATTGACGAGATTTTGCGTCTGATCATCGAAAAGGGTATTGCCCTTGAGGTAAATACGGCAGGTCTTCGGATGCTGGGATTTACCAATCCGCATCCGGATATTATCAAACGATACAGAGAATTGGGAGGAGAAATGATCACGATCGGGTCAGATGGACATGTTCCGGAGAATCTGGGATATGGATTTTCACAGCTACCAGAATATCTGAAGTCCTGTGGCTTTAAATATTATATCGTTTTTGTACAAAAAAATCCGCAATTTATGGTAATCTAGACGATTATTTACGATTTGTAAAATTATACTTGAATTTTAAGGAATAATTAGGTAAAATAAATACGGTTGATGAAACTTTAACAATCTTTAAGGTCATCAACAACTTTATATACTTTTTAGGAGGAATTAATCATGGCAGTAAAAGTAGCAATTAATGGTTTCGGACGTATCGGACGTCTTGCTTTCAGACAGATGTTCGGAGCAGAAGGATTTGAAATCGTTGCAATCAACGACTTAACAAGCCCAGAAATGTTGGCTCACTTATTGAAATATGACTCCACACAGGGAAGATACGCTCTGTGCGATACAGTAACAGCTGGTGCTGATTCTATCACAGTTGATGGAAAAGAAATCAAAATCTATGCAAAAGCTAACGCAGCTGAACTTCCATGGGGAGAAATCGGTGTAGACGTAGTTCTGGAATGTACAGGTTTCTATACATCCAAAGCAAAAGCTCAGGCTCATATCGATGCAGGTGCTAAATACGTTGTTATCTCTGCTCCAGCAGGAAACGATCTGCCAACAATCGTTTACAATGTAAACCATGAAAAACTGACATCTGATGATCAGATCATCTCCGCAGCTTCTTGTACAACAAACTGCTTGGCTCCAATGGCTAAAGCTCTTAACGATTTAGCAGCAATCAAAACTGGTATCATGTGCACAATCCACGCTTACACAGGCGATCAGATGACACTTGACGGACCACAGAGAAAAGGTGACAAG
>JAXJUX010000022.1:0-1769 GCA_036308845.1 Ruminococcus sp. | reverse complement strand
GGTCACCGCCGTAGCGGGAAAGGCTGGAAGTAAAGCTGATGGACAATAAACTTTCTGTGGACAACATAACGAAAGTAGAAATACCAAGTGCCAGACATGGTCCAAATACTTTCGGGTCAAGTTTTAAATTTTCTTTTTTCAGGTGGAGCATCGTCTGTTTTCCGGTCAGGAAACGAAGAATCCAGATGGCGCCGACAGCCTGGCTCAAAACAGTTGCCAAAGCAGCACCTTTTACGCCCATATCAAACAGGAAGATAAAGATTGGGTCAAGGACGATATTGATGATGGCACCAATCACAGTTGTCATCATACTGATTTTGGCAAATCCCTGTGTGGTGATGAATGGGTTCATACCCATAACGATCAATACGAATACGCTTCCCAGAATATAAATACGTGCGTAATCTACAGCGTATGGAAGGGTTACATCACTTGCTCCGAACATACGAAGAAGGGCAGGGGCGCTGACATAAAATACAATGGTAAGAATAACTGCAAATACCATCAACAAAGCGAAACAGTTACCGACAATTTTTTCAGCATGGTCATTGTCTTTCTTTCCCATAGAGATGGCTGCCAGTGGAGCACCGCCGGAACCTGCCAACATGGCAAATGCATTGATTAACATTAAGATTGGGACAAATAATCCAACACCAGTAAGAGCTGATGCACCGACATCCGGGATATGTCCGATGTAAATACGGTCTACAATGTTATAGAGCATGTTGATAAGCTGCGCAACAACGGCTGGGATAGCCAATTGCATGAGGAGTTTTGGAATACTTCCGGTCCCCATGTCTTGTGTTTGTTTGTTTTCTTTTGCTTTCATGGAGTTTTCCTTTCTTTTCAGTTTGAATATATCATAAACCCTGTTATAATAATAGAGTCAACAGAAAAAGGAGAAAAAATGAATAATTATTTTATGATCAGCGAATTCGCAAAGCTGCGTGATATCAACATCAACTCTTTGCGGTATTATGAAAAATTAGGGCTGTTAAAACCTGCATATATTGATGAAAAAACAGGATATCGATACTATTCTCCGGAGCAGGTTACCGTGCTCAATAAGATTATTTTATGTATCAATTTGGGAATACCATTGAAAGAAATGACAGCATACATTGACGAAGATGGAAATCTGCAATCCCAAAGACTTTTGGAACGTGGAAAAATGGAAGCGCAGAAGCGCTTGCAGGAGATGCAGAACAACTTGAATTTTATTGAAAATTCATTAAAAACCATCGAGGCAAATAAACAGTATGCCGGACAAAAGGGAAAATATGTGCGCCAGTTGGGAATGCGAAAAATATTTACAACAGACTATTTTGATGGAGCATTTAGCTTCAAAGACATGATTTTGGAAGTTGGTAAAATTTATAAAGTTGCACAGGATAACGATTTGTTCCCGATTCTTCCGGCGGGGCAGATTGTGGAAATTGAAGAAGATGGAAGCGTGCGCGTGCGCTTTTTCCTTGAAATCATGAATCATACCAAAGAACATCCGCAGATTCATACGCTGCCGGAAGGAGAATATTCCTGTGTACAGGTGGAATTGAGGGATGAGCCGGATTTGCCGGGATTGATACATGAAAATTGGAAAGAACCGGGGAAAAAGACGATTATTGTAGCAAATGTATCGTTGGATAAATACAGTTTTGAGACGAGTCCGAGTGAACTTCAGAAAATTGAGTGGAGAAAGTAATTTGTAATTCGTTGGGGACGCAGATAATTTCTACTCCTCTGCAAAAACAGGCCGCTCCTTCTCAAAT
>JAXJUX010000021.1:0-1671 GCA_036308845.1 Ruminococcus sp. | reverse complement strand
GCTGAGAAACCAAAAGACTTTGAAGAACTGCTGAAACTTCTGGAACAGGCAGGATATGAGTGTAAGCGTGGAAAAAATATTGCCGTTCGAGGCAAAGGGCAGAAACGGTTTATTCGTTTTTGCTCTTTGGGAGACGGTTATACGCAGGATGAAATTATGGCTGTCATTTCCGGCAATTCACAGCATAAAGCAAAATCCAAAAAGAAACCTTTGCAGGATAATCAGAAGCTGAATTTGATACTGGATATTCAGGAGAAGATGGCACAGAAAGGACCAGGCTATCAGCGTTGGGCAACTGTTTACAATCTGAAACAGATGGCGAAAACACTTTTGTTTTTACGAGATCATAATGTGGAGAGCCTTGAAGAATTGAGAGAGAAAGCAAATGCTTCGGTAAATCATTTATCTACTTTGTCGGATAATATTAAATCTGCTGAAGCACGAATTGCAGAGATACTTGTTTTGAAGAAACATATTATCAATTACTCAAAGACTAGGGACATGTACGTGGAATATCGTAAGTCAGGATATAGCAAGAAATTTTTTGAGGAACATCGTGAAGCGATTACCATTCACAAAGCAGCGAAACAGGCGTTTGATGAATTGGGATTGAAAAAAATTCCTCGTGTGAAAGATTTGAATGAGGAATATTACAAACTGATGGCTGAAAAGAAAAAGATGTCATCCGAGTATTATGAAACCAGAACTGCTATGCAGGAATTATTGAAAGCTCAGAAGAATGTAGAGATGTTTTTGGAGGCAGAGCAGAAGATAGAAGAGAAAGAAAATCAAAAAGAGCAAGATAGATGATTTTGGGAGGGGTGGAACACTAAAACAGTGTTCTACCTCATTCTTTTTTTGTGTATGTGCTATAGTAATTTTAAAAGAAGAACTCAGATGAAATTTGAGGCGATTGCAAGAGAGGAGAAACGCAAATGAAAAAATTTTGTTTGATTTGTTTCATAGTAATGCTAATTCTTCAAGGATGTGGAGAAGCACATCTACCTGCAGATCCTGATGTGGTCAGCAGTATTTCAATGGGGCGGGACCAGTATTTGACTGTTGTTGCGAATTGTGATGAAATTGAAGATAAAGAAGAATTTGCTTGGAAACTAATTGAAATGTGTCAGGAAAATTCATTCCGTACAATCAAGTTTTCTACGGATAGAGGTTACGCTACCCGTATCCACATGAGTGTATATTTATGGAAAGATGAAATCAAAGGGCATGATACCGTTATGGAAATTGAGTATAAACCAGCGGAGTTCAATATGGATTATGATATTGTAAATAATCCTGACAAGTTTGAATTGTATGTGGATGGGGAATTAGTTGAAATATAGTGATAAAGAGCAGACACATATTGAGAATGACAAGGCAGTGATAGTAATGTTGCTGCCGTTTTCTTTTCTGGGAAAAGAAAAATAGCGTTCAGAATGAATGCGTAGCTACCACCGACAGCGTGGTGAAATGCGGGGATTGGGGAGAACCCCAACAAGCATTTTTGCACAGGACGGCGAGAGCCGGAAACGGGCAAAAAGAGTGAACTTGTCCAAGTTTACACTGCTTGCCAATTTGTGAGAGTTAAGAAAAGATTAAATTTTGTGTAACAATAGTTTGCTTGACTTATAAATCTTACGGGTGTAATATTTAGATAACTATATAAGATTG
>JAXJUX010000020.1:0-6200 GCA_036308845.1 Ruminococcus sp. | reverse complement strand
TGCGTATTCTTGGCTGTATTTCCACGACCAAATATATCACGGACATGGTGCTTGTGCAGGATATGGTTCACGTATTAAAAAAACTGAAAAGTTCTATTATTATGTATCCAGAAGCTTGCTATAGTTTTGATGGCACGGGTATGATTTTGCCGGATAGTTTGTCCAAATGTGTAAAGCTTCTGAAAGTTCCGGTAGTTATGATTCAGACACATGGAGCATTTTTGAGAAATCCGCTGTATAATGAACTGCAGCTTCGCAAAATGAAAGTGACTGCGGATGTCAAATATGTTCTGTCACCGGAAGATATTCAGAAGATGTCTGCAGCAGAGATTAAAAAAGTGTTGGAAGAACAGTTTACCTTTGACAGTTTCCGCTGGCAGCAGGAAAACAAGATTGCAATCAAAGAAAAATTCCGTGCAGACGGATTGAATCGTGTACTCTACAAATGTCCGCATTGCCATACCGAAGGAAAGATGTCTGGAAAAGGAATTCATCTGACTTGTCAGCACTGCGGAGCGCAGTATGAACTGACCGAGTATGGATTTTTGGAGTCTGTAAATGGAGAATCAAAATTCACACACGTGCCGGATTGGTTCAAATGGCAGCGTGAATGTGTAAAACAGGAAATTGAAAATGGCTCATATAAATTGGATGTACCGGTAGATATTTACATGATGGTAAATGCGGAGTGTGTCTATAAAGTTGGTGACGGTAATCTGAAACATACCGAAGAAGGATTTTATTTGACCGGATGTGATGGGAAACTGGAATATTCTCAGAAACCGGATGCCACGTATACAATCAATTCCGATTTTTACTGGTATGAGATCGGGGATGTCATTTGTATCGGAGATGCTGCGAGACAATATTACTGCATTCCAAAGCAGGAAGGGGATATTGTTGCGAAGACCAAATTGGCTGCAGAGGAAATGTACAAATTGAAACGAGTAAACAGAAAGAAACGTGTAGCAACAGAAACGACGAAATAGAAAACAGGCTGTGGCAAATGATATGCCGCAGCCTTTATCTATTAATACTTTTGCAGTAATCTCTTGGACTGCATCCCACGTGTTTGTGGAAAATACGTGAGAAATAGGCAAAATCCTGAAATCCGACCATCAATGCAATCTCAGAAACAGATAGTTTCGTAGAGTTAAATAACCGGATGGCTTCCTGAATGCGAGCCTGATGGATATAGTTGGTAATATTTACATGTACTTCTTTGCTGAATGCGGAAGACAGGGAAGTGGCATTCTTCCGAAAATGCTTCGCAATCAGAGATAAGGTCAAATCCTCGTCCAGATGCAGATGAATAAAGTTGATCACATCCCGGATCGTTTGAGAATATTCCGGGAACGCATAGTTTTTGACCAGAAGACAATATTTGTGGCATATGTTATTGGGAAGCTGCTTGAGTGCTTCTCTGGTATTGGAACTTTCTATTTTGGTTTCGATAGAGGCGCATAATTTTAACGTATATGCCGGATGGACGATGGTTCCCATAAGCGCCATCTGACAGCTTGTATTTAGCGCATGCAGATCCTTTTTCCATTCGTGAATATTGGAAGAATGGAAAAAATTAGCGCTTTCCAGAAAGACTTTTAATGATTCGATCGCATGTCGCGTGTCCCCTTTTACAATGTGTTCACACAGGTGAAATAAAGCTGTTTGGTATTTTTCTGCATGGTCAGCGGATAAATCCTGTAAAAGCTGGGAGCTGATCTGTGTTGTATGTATTTCTTCCGAAAAATCTGCATAAATAGGAGAAATATAGGTAAATTCAGGTAAAAAAGCTGCGATAATTTCTTTTGTGATATTTACAATGGATAAAAGAGAAGCATACGGCAGCCTTTCGTAATATTTTTGAATCACCGTATTGGTCTCAAAGGACAGATTCCAGTCTTTTAATAACTCAGAAAAAAGGTCCGAGGAAAATTCATCCGTACGAAACGGTCCAATAGAGAAAAAGTCAGGCTGTTCTTCATAATTTAGATACACAATAATATTACAAAAGCCCAGATTGCTTTGTACCACGAAAAAACGGCGCTGGGGGTGTTCTTTGGACGGAACGAGATCCGTGTTTTTATTGATAAAATTTGCCCACATTAATTGGCGGATGCCCTGATCGATTTCGGACAAATCCTGATAAGGCGGGGTATAATACAGTACATTGGTCTGAAAAGCTTCCTGAAGTACGGTCTGCAGCAGGCGGAAACAGGAATTTACCTGCGGATTTTCGATATTTTGCAAAACCATACAATTCACCTCTTTTCTTTATATATTTAATAAAATCTTTATATTCATGCAAAAATTATACAAGTTTTACGAAAATAATTCAAGCATTACCTACGGTATTTTGATAAAAGGACAAAGATAACTCTACAAGTTTTTATGAGTTGGTTGTCGGGTGTAAATGTATTTGGGACTACCTGGGATTTACAAAAGATAATTTCTCTCTTAAAAACATTGTGCAGTACGTATTTTAGGAACTGACTAAAGGAGAAGAACATGCAGAACAAGATGACAGATGGTAAAAAAGCGAGAATCATCGTTGCAGCGATTGTAATTGCGATTGCAGTGGTTATGGCGATTGTAAGTATCAACATTTTACCGGCAGAGGTAGCAACACAGTTTGAAGGGTTTTTGAATACAGGAGCTCCGGCAGCACCATATCGTAGCTTCCTCTATGGCTGAAAAATACGGCGGATTTACAGCTGACCCAGCTCTGTACGGAAATCTGCAGCTGATCTTCGGTGGAATTTCTGCAGTTCTTATGGTTATCGCTGTATTCTGTATCGCTCCAAAAGACCGTCAGGAATTCTTCGGTACAGGTCAGACTGTAAAAGTTGGTATCAAAGATTACTGGGATACTCTGAAAGGAAACAGAGCTATCCAGATGCTGGTTATCTCCGCTGGTACAGACAAACTGTCCATGCAGATGAAAGGTAACTCCGTAATCATGGTAGTATTGATGGGTGTTGTTGTTGGTAACTTCAGTCTGTATGGTACTCTGCAGGGTATCATTTCTATCCCAACAACTATCCTGATGATCTTCTTCGTAGGTTCTCTGGCTACTATGCTGGGACAGAGAAAAGCTATGCTCATCGGTTCCTGGGGTGGTATCATCACAAACGCTATGCTGATTCTTCTGTGGGTATTTGGTGATTACAAATCCATGAACTCTGCTGAAGGAACACTGGCTTGGTCCTTCTTTACAATCGCTTACGTTGTAATCAACGTAGTAATGGGTGGTTTCACAGGTCTGTCCGGTAACATCGTTATCCCTATGACAGCTGACTGTGCTGACTACGAAGTTTACCGTACAGGTAAATACGTTCCAGGTCTGATGGGAACACTGTTCTCCTTCGTTGACAAAATTATTTCTTCTTTAGCTCCAATGTTAGTATCCGTTCTGTACGCTGCTATCGGATTTAAAGATGTATTGCCAGACGTTAACGCTGAATACAGTGATGCACTGTTCTACGTAACACTGTTATGTATCTACGGTATGCTGATCTTCGGTAACCTGTGTAACGTAATCGCTATGAAATTCTATCCACTGACAAAAGAAAAAATGGAAGAAATCCAGGGCGAAATCGCAGCTATCAAAGCAAAAGCTATGCAGTAATTGTATATAGACAAGTTTATACATAGTATATAAAAAATAAGCGTCGGATTCGGCGCTTATTTTTTTGAAGTAACAGTTCAGCCATGCTTTGACTTGTATGGCTGAGTTGTTACTTTTGGATTGTGATTATATATTTGACAATTAGCGTAATAATAGGTAAAATTACTTTTATGGATTTTACGGTTCAAAAGATATTAGGCTAGGAGATTTACATGAAGAAAGACAAAAGTAAAAAGGAACAGTTGCAGGGGGAAGAACTGTTAAAGCTGGTTGAACTGGAACAGGAGCTTCAGGATCTGAAAAAAGAACACGGGATGATAGAGGAAGAAAAAGGGGTTAAGAAGTTTTTCTCCAACTATTTTGAAAAGAAAGATGCCAGAGTGCTTTCTGTTGTAAACAAAAAGAAATATGGATACTTTTTGTTGTTCACTGGTTGGTGCGGTGGTCATCAGTTCTATGCAAAGAGATATTCAACAGCATGGATGTATCTGTTATTTTTCTGGACAGGATTTCCAACTGCTATGGCAATTGCTGACTGGCTTGTATGGCTTCCAAAAGTACCAGATGAAAACGGAAATATTGAAATTTAAATATCGGGATTTGAAAAAGAACTTGGGTTGTGGTTGCCTGGGTTCTTTTTTGTTTATAATAAATGTGGTATGATTTTAAAAAGAAATTTTAATTTTGCTTTAATCTTCCTCGTATATAGTATGAAATATAAAAGATAATGATTATAGAACGAAAGGAGATTAAGCATATGAAGAAGAAAAATTTGTTATTGGGAATGATGTTGGCAGTTGGTTTGGGGGTTGCAGGATGTGGAACAAGTAATCATTCAAAAACAACTCGTGTAGAGCAGGAAAACACACAGAATAGTGCAGCGGAAGGAATGCAGGCGGAAGCGCCAAAGACAGAGGGTAGTGAAGCAACGAAAGTGGAAGCAGAGAAAACAGAAAATGCTACTGATCAAGCAGCTTCTGAAACAAACATTGACAAGAAAGAATCAAAAACTACTGAAACTAAGACAAAGTCAACAGATGGAACAACTGAAATCACAGAACAGGAAGCAAAAGAAATTGCCCTCAAAGATGCACAGGTTGCTGAGGCAGATGTAAAAGGTATTCGTGTAGAAAAGGATATCGATGATGGCCGTCACCAGTACGAAGTGGATTTCTATGCAGGAAATAAAGAATATGATTATGATATTGACCTGTATACAGGTGAGATTATCAGCAGAGATTATGATATTGAGAACGATTTTGATTATACACAGAATCTGGATACTGCAAATTATATCAGCAAAGAGGAAGCTATTCAGATTGTGCTGGATAGGGTAAAAGGTGCGACAGCGAATCAGGTAATCATCGAGTTGGATGAAGAAAATGGATATCTGATTTATGAAGGAGAAGTTCATTACAACAATCGGGAATATGAGTTTGAATTGAATGCTTCTGATGGAAAGATTCTGGAGTGGAGCGAAGAATCTGCCATTGACTAAGTGATTGATTTACTGGAAGTAAAAAGATTATGAAGAATTGAATGTATCGCTAATAACCCAATCATATGGGGTGAAATGGGAGATTTTGAAAGAAATAATACAAAATTCCCCGAAGGTTACCAGAGATTGGGTTGTTGGCGGTTGATTTGAACGTGAGGTGAACGAATATGCGAATTCTGGTTGCGGAAGATGAAAAAGATATGAATCGATTGATTTCAAAACGCTTGAAAGCGGAAAATTACAGTGTAGATTCCTGCTATAATGGCAAGGAAGTTTTTGAATATCTGGCATGTGCGGAATATGATGGAATTATTTTGGATATTATGATGCCGGTTATGGATGGGATTCAGGTATTGAAAAAATTAAGAGCAGCCGGAAATCAAATCCCAATTCTTCTTTTGACGGCAAAAGACAGCATACAGGATCGCGTGATGGGACTGGATGCCGGGGCGGATGATTATCTGGTGAAACCATTTGCGTTTGAGGAATTGTTGGCGCGTGTTCGTGTGATGCTGCGAAAACCGGCTGCAATAAAAAGCACTACATATACGGTGGGAGATTTGGAAGTTCATGTAGATACAAGAAAAGTATTTCGGCAGGGAAAAGAACTTACACTGTCCAGCAAAGAATATGCGCTTTTGCGATATATGGCACAAAATGCAGGGATTGTATTGTCGAGGGAAAAACTGGAGCAGCACATCTGGAATTATGACTTTTCCGGTGGTTCCAATGTGATTGACGTGTATATTCGATATTTGAGAAAGAAAATAGACGAAGGATTTGATAAGAAATTGATTCATACGGTAAGAGGAGCAGGTTACGTGCTGAAGGAGTAGTCATGAAACGTTTATCATTGAAAATGAAACTGACAATTTTATATACTGCGTTGATGACGACCGTGGTTTGCGGTGTTTTGGCTATTTTGCTGTCCATTAATAATCATGAGATTCTTACCAGTGTACAGAGTCGTTTGGAAGAAAAAGTTGCCGAAACAACGGAGGATATTGAATATAGAAATGGTGCTTTGGAATTTGATTCCGATATTTTGGAATTGGAACATGGAATTTATATTTC
>JAXJUX010000019.1:0-9094 GCA_036308845.1 Ruminococcus sp. | reverse complement strand
TTCATTTTTTTCGTTTTCTTGGATTTTTTAGGCATATCAATGATATCGTCCCAATTTTGTTGTACATTTGTTTCCTCAAATTTCATATTAGACTCCTTTCGCTGTCACTTTTTCTCGATTTCCTGCTAATTACACGTTTTTTACTATTATCTATGTATTTCCTCCTTTCCGCAAGAAATATCTGGCAATTCCTCATAATCGAAAGACTTTTGTAATTTTTATTCACCAGCAGCTCAATTGCGAGTAAATAACGGATAAAAAAAAGACTTTTATTATGACAACTGCCACAATAAAAGTCTTGCTTTCTCATTTGTTACGGATACCTCTCGGTATCGATTGACGGTCGCAAACCCATCCATTTGGATGTTTAGCTACTCCCTTTTATTTGTTACTGTTAGTATACCACTTCCACTCCAATTTGTCAATCTTTTAACAATATATTATCGAATTACAAATTCCCAATATGCAATACTTCTTCTATCATACGTATACGTCAAAAAGATTTTTCCATCTTTTTCTATAATCGCCGGATAAGAAAATTCTCCTGGTATATCTTCCAATACCATTTCTTCTTCCCATATTTTTCCATTATCCATAGATACTTGAAGTGTAATTGGCGTTCTGAGTCCCCAATTGATTCCATTTGGATTGGCACAAAGCACCAACATTCCATTTCTGCATTTTACCACATCGATCCCAGAATTGTTATTTGACAAATCAGTAGCATATGGCTTTACCCATGTTTTTCCATAATCATCCGAATCGGACCGATATACAAATCCTTCTGTACTACGAAGCAACATATGTACTTTCCCTGATGCAGATTCCCAAAGGGTCGGCTGAATCACGCCTCTTTTTAAGAATGACTGCGGTGATACGTCAAGCACCACATCTTCTGCCGTTTTTTTTTTCGTGGCTGCAAATCAATCGTCAATGGTTCACTCAATACCCATGTGTCACCACCATCTTCTGAACGATCTACATATGCCGTCCATATGCCATCCTCCGTGGAAGCCCCTGCCAACAATGTTCCATCTGACAGTTGTATCGGCTTGCATCGTACCGGTCCTCGCCCGCCTCTATCACCAGGAACGAGTTCCACAGGAGCACTCCATGTTTCACCCTGATCTTTAGAAATACGAAGTTTTGTATACCAGTTTTTAATCTTTCGCCCCACTTTATAAAAAAGAAGCATCTCCCCCGTATTCTTTTGAAAAAGTACCGGATTCCAGTGTGCCTCATCCACATCGTCTGCAATTTTTACAGGACTTGTCCACCCCTGATTTGTTCTTTTTGAAGACCAAATGGCTACATCATCCGCTCCTTCTTTTTCTCCTGCAAACCAGACTGCTAAAATCGTACCGTCCTGCAAAGCACAAATACTGGAGGCATGGCAATTCAAAAATTCCTGACTTCCAATCTCAAATAAGAGTTCTTTTTTTATGCATTCTAAATACTTACCCATGGATTTCACCTCTCACATGCCCCATTACTTTTCTACAATAATATTTTTGCACTTACGGCATGTAATAGTATCTCATACTCCGCCGCTGATAGTCCATATGCTTCACATATTTCTTGTTCCAAATCTTCATATAGAGATATTTTATTTTTCACAGATACTTCATTTGCTAATTTCTCCACTACGTTTATGATCCGTTCTTGTTCTTCCTCAGAAATTAACGGTATCGGTATTTGTTCCAAATGTGTCCGCAGCACTTTTACCGAGTGAAATTTTTTATAAAAAACAAACTGTGCAATCCGTGAATTTAAAACAGCCATGATATATTTCATATCCAATCCTTGGATTTTAGGAATCAAAATATTACAACTGTTCAAAGATACTCTCTGTTTGTCATCATACGCAAACACCAATTGCTCATTGATAAACCGATAGAAAAGTTTTTCCGGTGCTCTGTAAATAGCTTCCGGTGCTGTCTGTTGAAACTCCTGTGGACGAAATGTAATGTATTGTCTAGAATCAGCAATTCTATATTTGTAAATATCCGAACCTTTCAAAACAACTTCATTGCTCTGCGTTTTCGTTTCTGAAATGTATTTCTTGTTATTTCCTGTCACGATTCCCAACGCAAACTCTGCCTGTTTCTTTAGATAAACTGCATTTGTCAAACTTGTAATTTTCTGCATTACCCGATATTCTTCATCGGTCATAGCCAAATCAAAATACTCCGAAGAAATTTCCCTTTCTTTCTCAATCACAAATGTTCTGTTTGCCTCTTTGATTTCTGCTCCCAAACAGAAATTTGAGGAATCATCTCGCTGCACCTGCAAAATAACAGACGGGCATTGCACCTTATCAAATATTTCTCCCAGATACAGCAAAAACTGGAGGGATGTTCCTTTCAAAAGTACTTCCCGAATTGATTTATGCAGCTTTGCATTCAGAATTGCTTCCGGAAGTACAAAAGATAATATTCCACCATGTTTCAAAATAGAAATGGACTTTTCCACAAAGACATCGTAAGATTCCACACGTTTCGCTTTTGCCGTTGTATATCGTTCTCGTAAACAGTCCGTTTCTTCTTCTGAAAAACGATATCCCCATGGCGGATTTCCAATAATCACATCTACTTCTGGATTTTGGAAGTCCAAGAGATAATTCTGATTGGTAATATGACGACAAATCTGTTCCACTTTCGTCTCAGGAAATTGCAGCGCCATGTTAATACGAGCCAATTTCACACTGATAAGATCCAAATCATTTCCGTATATTTGCTCCATTGGAACATATTCTGATAATTGCAGTAAAAAATTGCCTGTTCCGCAGCAAGGATCCAAAAATATCTTTTCTTTTCCATTTTTTTCAATCACTTTTTCTACGAGCTGACCTGCCACTTTCACAGGTGTATAATAAGAACCTGTCGCTTTTCGATTCCCTATATTTTTACAAGACATGTATAAAAGTCCCAGTATATCTTCCCCTTTTTCATACCGATAGGATACTGCAAATAGTTCCTCTGACATTCCCATCCATTTTCTGGTCACTTGCGTGTCTTTCAACAAATCAGAAATCAATATGTCTTTATCTCCAAAACTGATTTCACCATCCAGAAATTCACTCAATCCAGCACGTTTCTGTTCCCTGTCCGCAAGTAATTGTACTGCACAATCCGCCAGAAGAATCTGAATTTTGCTGTTGTCCAGAAGTATATTTTTTCTTTTTATATTTTCCAATAAACACTGTATCATTTCTATATTTTCGGATGTCTCCGAAACATACGAATGGTACAAAGAATTACCCGAGACATAGGTTTTATTTCGCCGGCTTTTTAATGCTGTATTTGCTCCGGATTCTATATCCTGTTTCAATTTCTTTACATATGTGCTCTCAAAATAACATCTGTTCTTTTCGACATAGGCCGGAACAATCTTTCCTAATTTCACCCAATTTCTTCCAGTCGCTATGGAGATGGATAATTCTGTACATAACGCGCTCAGTGATATCAATTCCATTTCCGTATACTCCCTCAATCATATATGTATCATTATATCTTCCTTTTCTCAGAATCACAAATTATATTTCTATTGCATAGAGCAAAGAGTTTTCTTTCAAACAAAAAAGTGCCAACTCTCTTTCCAGAATTGGCACTACGGTGTGTATATCGGTTTTATTACAATTTATGTTGTTGATTCTTTCATTTGAATTTCATATCCCATAATTGTTCTTGGAAGCTTTCTGTTTTCCGTAAGAAAGGTATATAAAATTCGGCTTGCTTCTTTTCCCAGTCTATCTACATCATAATTAACGCAGGTAATACCAGGACACCAGGCATCCAGCAATTTACTGTTATGCAAAGAAGCAACTCTGATTTTTTGTGGAACTGGAATCTTATTTTTTTGCAAAATCCGCAGCACATTGAGACAAATATTATCATCCATACATAAAATACAATCGATATTTGCTGCAAGAATTTTTTCTACTGCCAATTCTGCAATATCATTAAAGTCTGTACCATAAAATACAAATTCACGATCTAAAATCTGGTAATTTTCTATATGCGCATCCATGATTCCTTTGTATCTTTTGATGTTGATTGGATGTCTTTGATCTGCACACATAACTGCCATCTTATAATATCCCATATGCAAAAGAGCACTGGTCAAATCATACGATGCCCGTTCATTGTCCGCTTCCACCTGCATAATTTCAGGATCTTCAATACTTCCAATGACTACAAAAGGGACTCCATGTTCCTTTAGTAACTCGATTTCATCAATTGTCTCCACTCTGCGTGAAATGATCACCCCATCCATGACATGTTCTTCAACTGCTGTTTTCAGATTACTGATATTTTTCGAACTAATTTTAATTGGTAAAACCTGATAGCCCCTGATGGAGAAGAAATCATACACACTCATCAAAATGTGTTGAAAATATGGCAAATGTGCAAAATCCTCTTCCTCAGGAATTGTAACTGCTATAATATTTGTTGAAATATCTGTATATCTTTTTTCACGGATATTTGGAACCAATTGTTTTTCCAGAAGATAATTGGATATCTTTTGTTTCGTTTCCTGCGAAACACGTCCATTTCCAGACAATGCCCTCGATACTGTTGATACCGAAATACCCATATCCTTTGCAATTTTACTAATATTTACTTTATTTTTCAACTTTGTTATTGTTGCTCCTTCGTTCTTCTTGCTATTTTACTGCTCCTGTAATTCCTTCCACAAAGTTTTTCTGCAATGCAAAGAATACAATCGCTGTCGGAATCGTCGTAATAAGTACAGCCAACATCAACATACCATAATCCGTCACGTATCCGGAAATCAAATTGGAAATTAACATCGGCATAGTCTGTGTACTGCTGTCTGACATAATTACTTTTGCCCACAAATAGTTATTCCATGCATTCATAAATGTAACAACTGCTGCAGCGGCATACGTAGAACGCATCGTTGGCATATACATGCGGAAAAAAATCTGAAATTCGTTTAAGCCGTCCAGTCTGGATGCTTCAATAATATCAATCGGAAATGCTTTCGCACCTGTTCTGAACATCATGATCAAAAGCGGAGTTGCGACAGATGGTAATACAAATCCAATCGCCTTATTCAAGAGTCCAACACTTGAATACATCTGAAACAAAGGAATCATCAGTGCCACAAAAGGCACCATCATTGTCATAAGAACAATACCATAAACGATATTTTTCCCTTTATCTTTATAAATTTCAAATGCGTAACCTGCCATGGAACTAACCAATAATGCAAAAACGGTTACCAGCACAGAATATTTACAGGAATTCCAAAAACTACTCCATAAAGGCTGCTGCGCGATTAAATTATTATAGTTTTCCAACAAGTGTGTGCCAAAGGTCAATTTACCAGCAATTACATCTACACTTTTATTGGTTGCCGCAATCACCATCCATATCAATGGGAATACAGAAATAATAAATGCCAGACTCAAAAATATATATTTTACTGCTGTTATAATTTTACTACTCATCCTTTTCACCTACTTTCATCTGTATAAATGCAAGAACGGCTACCATAATCAAAATCACAAAAGCCATGGCCGACGTATAACCAAAATCCGGAACCCCTTTAAATGCCTGATTATAAATATAATGAGACATTGTGATCGTCGCATTTCCCGGACCACCCGCCGTCAGGTTCACAGATTCATCAAACAACTGTAACGTACCATTTGTAGACATAATTGCAGTCATCAAAATAGTTGGCTTCAACAGCGGAACCGTAATTCTTGTAAATGTCTGGAAAGGTGTAGCGCCATCAATTTTGGCAGCTTCATAAACGGAGTACTCAATGTTCTGAAGCCCTGCCAGATAAAATACCATATTATAACCTGTCCAACGCCAAACCAGAGCAATGATAATAATCATTTTTGCAGTTGTAGCATTTGACAAAAAATTGTATGGATTTTCCAAAATACCAATTTTCACCAAAACCGCATTTATAAAACCATCCGTTGCAAATAAGGAACGGAAAATAATTGCATAAGATACCAATGAAGTGGCACATGGAAGAAAAATTCCGGTTCTGAAAAGTCCACGAAATTTTAAATTTCTGTCATTTAATATAGAAGCAAGAACCAATGCAAGCACCAACATAATCGGTACCTGAATGATCAAATATACAATACAGTTCATTAAGGACTGCTGAAAAACTTTATCACTGAAAATTCGGATATAATTGTCCAATCCTACCCAGGTCATATTCTGACCCGCTCCCTTTTCAAAAGATGTAAACAACGCCTTTATCGCCGGGTAAATACTCAAACCCAGAATCAAAACCATAGCCGGAGCCAATAATACCCATCCGCTTAAGTTTTGTTTCTTAGACAAACTCATTTTTTTCTTCATATCAATAGCATCCCCATTCTGAATATAGACTATGTAACTTCTATCCTATAAAGAGCAAGAAGATGCCTACTTGTTATTACTAGGCATCTTCCTTCTTGTCTTTATGTGATTTCTTACTTCATGTTAAACTCAACCGTTTCTTTTGCGGTCTGCAGCTCAGAATCAATATCTGCACCTGCTACCACATTGGAAAGCAAGGTATATAATGCGGTATTTGCTTCCGTATAATATACGCCAAGATCTACGGATGGCACTTTTTCGGAGAATTCAGAAAGCAGTAAATATACCTGCTGTCCACCATAGAAATCCTGCGGTTCAGAATACACTTCGCTTTCACTTGCCGGTAACCAGGTAGCCAATGCACCAGCTCCTGGAAGAATTGTTTCATACAATTCTACGCTTCCGGCAAATGTACCATTCAAGAAGTCTACTGCCAAATCTACATTCGAACAATTTGTTGTAATCGCCCAGGTGGAACCACCCTGATTGGAGTAGTTCGTTGCATTTTCAGCACCTGGAAGGGCCGGTAAATTCGTAATCTGCCATTTACCTGCCTGATCTTCTGCGGTCTGCATGGAAGCCATGATCCAGCATCCATTGATAACTCCACAAGCTTTTCCACTGGTAAATGTTCCAATATATTCATCCCAACTGTTTACAATCTGCATGACATGTGCGTCTGCCATTTCTTTATAAATGCGAATGCATTGTTTTAAAACTTCATTCTCTGTAAAATTAACAGTCCCATCTTCATTCCAGGTAGATACTCCCGCGGACTGCATCATCTGATAAATCAAATCTGAGCTGGCTGCCTGTACAGATAACAGGGAATAACCGGTCTGATCATACACATCTGTACCGATTTCTATAAATCTTCCCCAGTCAATATCCGTCAAATCATCAATGGTATATCCTGCCTGCTCCAAAATATCGGTTCTGTACGCAGCAATTACCGTTCCATTATCAAATGGTACACCGTAATTTTTACCATCTACTACAGATGCATTTACCTTTCCTTCTGCAAACTGAGAAAAATCAATGCCAGAATCTGTGATATCCATAAACAAATCCGGATACGTAATACAGTATTTCTGGTAAGCGAAGTCCTGCATCAACAAAATATCTGGTAATTGATCGTAATTACCGGAACCAACGATGGTACTAAGCTTGGTCTGCATATCGTCCCAGCCAACTTCTACGATGTTAAGAGAAAAATCAGGATTTTCTTCCTGATAAATCTTCTCTGCTTCTTCCATCGCATAAATGTTGAATGCCTTGTCCCAGGCCCAAACAGTTAATTGATTACCGTTATCTGCCTGTTCACTTCCGTTGGATGTACTTGCTGAAGATGAACCCGAACCACATCCAGCCAATAATGAACAGCTCATGGTTACCGTCAGCAAAATTGCTAAAATTTTACTTTTCATGTAAGCTCCTCCTCCTTATTTTTTACGTCCTACATTCAAGTAATATTTTATTCGTCCGTCTATTCTATTTGTTATAAAATTCGGCACAAAACAAGCAATTTTATCCAGCAATGCAAATTTTCCATATTATTCTTTGCGCAAATATATATTTTCCATGTCTTGATTTTTATTATTTTGTTTCCACTCTCTCGGTGTACAGCCAACAACTTTCTTAAAATTATTAATAAAAGTTGTCATATTTTCAAAACCAACTTTGTATGCAATTTCATTAATATTGGCATCTGTATCTTTCATTAATTTACAAGCTGCATTAATTCGCATCAAATTCAGATACTGCATTGGTGACATTTCACAACTTTCCGCAAATAATCGTCTCAAATAAGTTTCGCTGACATATGCCGCCTGCGCAATGTCTAAAACGCGCAAATTTTTTCTATAATTTGCTTCCATGTATTCCAATGCTTTTGCCAGTTTCTTTTCCTTTTGTGGGCTGTATTTTTCCCCATATTCCGGCTTTTCTTTGTCCATATGGTTAATCTTGATGATTTCCATCAATAATGCAAAAAGTAATCCTTTGATACATTCCCGATACCCATACGCCTGCACACGAACCAGATCCATAACCAGATTAATTTCCGTAACCAATGGCAATATTTCCTCCCGCTCCTTCAAAAATGGTCTACTTTCTGCCTCCTGAGCATATCGGTTACTTTTTCTTGCATCTTTTTTATATACTTTTTCCAAAAACACAGATGGTTTTATATAAATGGATTCCCAAAAACTTTCTTCTCCGTGCGTAGAATAAATCTCATGAGGATAATTCTGTGGCACTACCATAACCGCTCCTTTTTTATACGGATAACGTTTTTTATCCAACACAACTTCTCCCGTCCCCCATCTGCAAATTCCAATTTCCATCACATTATGAAAATGATTTCGCTCTATTTGCTTACCTGAATCGTCCCATCCATATTTTTTTATGTATGCACTTCCAAGCATTGCCAAAATATCTTCTCCATTTGGAATTTCAAGAAATTTAAATTCTGCATTCTTTTCATTTTTCATAATATTCTTATCCTGCCTGTATCAATTTATAACTATTCTGCAAACATGCTGGCGAATAGTTATCTCATATTATATTTGCAATGTATAAAAAAATCTATAAACTCTTTGCATTTATTATTTTTTAGAAAATATTGTTAATTTTTGTAAACAGGACTATAATATTTCAAAAATATACTATTTCAAAGGTAGTGTCAAATAAGTTATGAAAAAACATTACTAAAGAAAAAAGATTCAAATGAACCTTGATAA
>JAXJUX010000018.1:0-3199 GCA_036308845.1 Ruminococcus sp. | reverse complement strand
CTTTGAGAGAGAAGTTCGTGCCTGTTTTTCTGCTGATTTACTTTCGTTCGTAGGCTGCCCTTTCTTTTAAAAGGTGCGGCATGGAAGTTTTTAAAATAAACAGCATATTTTGTATCAGGACATCATCCTCTGATTTCTGTGTGTTTTTTATATGAGAAATGGTCATGCTTGCCAATGCTTCCGCATAAAACTGCGCCATGAAGTCTTTGAATTCTTCGCTTATGGATAACTGCATTTGGCGTGCACCGCTATTGATTGCCTGCTTCATAACACCGATAAAATCTGCATAAAAGAACCGTTTCATTTCCTGATGCCCCATGGAGTCATATGCACAATTGATGATGTGTCTGCTTTCGTTTACATAGTTCAATACAAAACGAATGGCTTCTTCCGTGTCCACAAGCAAATCAATTTTCTTTACCACTTCCACAGCTTCCTGCTCCAACATCCATTTCAGCAGGTCATAAATATCCGAAAAATGATAATAAAAGGTATTTCTGTTAAGATTACAATCTTTAATCAATTCGTTGACTGTCACTTTCGACAGGGCCTTTTTTTCCATTGCTCTTTTTAACGATTGCGCCAGCATTTTTTTTGTGTTGAGAGAGATTTCTTCGTTTTTCAATTTGGAGCCTCCTGTATTGTTTTCTAAAATTTATTATACAACTGACCAAGAAAGATACAATAGACAAAGTACAGACAGTTGTCTGGTAAACTTATTGGTTAATGTGCATGCATTTGTCTAATATGAAATAAAAGGAGTTACAAAAATAAAGGAGAATGCATATGCGCAAGATTTATTCAAAAATTGTAAATTATCCCAAAACAATTCTTACCATTTTTCTTGTTTTGGCTGTAACAGGTGCAATTTTACAAAATTTCGTTGGCGTCAATTATGATCTGAAAGATTATTTGCCGGAAGAAAGTAAATCTACGGTTTCTTTGGATCTGATGACGGAAGAATTTGACGGAGGAATTCCAAATGCCCGTGTAATGATAAAAAATGTGACGGTACCTGAGGCGTTGGAATATAAAGAACAATTAAAACAATGTACTGGTGTGACAGAAGTTATGTGGCTGGATGATGCCATCAACATTTATCAGCCTCTGGAAGTCGCCGACCGAGACGTAGTGGAGACCTATTATAAAGATGGTGTTGCTTTGTTTACGGTTACCATAGACGAAACTCTGAGAATCGAAGGGGTGGATGCAATCCGTGAAGTGATTGGTGATGAAAATGCCATGACGGGAGATGCCGTATCGACTGCCCTTGCGACTACAAGTACGGTAACAGAAGTAATGTATATTTCTGTTTTTGCAATTTTGATCGTATTATTGGTGCTGTTTCTTACAACAACATCCTGGGTGGAACCATGGATTGTCCTGGCGGGGCTTGGTGTTGCCATCATGATCAACAATGGAACCAATCTGCTGGTAGGTGAAGTATCTTTTGTAACCAATGCAGCAGGTCCGATCCTGCAGTTGGCGGTATCATTGGATTACTCGGTGTTCCTGATTCACCGATATGAAGAATGTCTGAAGGAAAATCCGGATAAAAAGGCTGCAATGGTAGATGCACTTTGTAAATCTACATCCTCTATTTTGTCCAGTGGTCTTACGACTGTTATTGGTTTTCTGGCGCTGTTGTTTATGCGTTTTGGAATCGGAGCAGACCTGGGAATGGCGTTGGCAAAAGGTGTTGCGATTAGTTTGGTTACCGTATTTGTTTTCATGCCGGCATTGATTTTAAAAACGTATCCGTGGATTGAAAAAACACATCACAGACGACTCCTTCCGGAACTTCGTTCAGCGAGAAAATTGTTGAAATGTATGATGACTTGTATGGTATGTGTATTTGCAGTGGTTATGATTCCTGCATATTTGGCATCCAATCAAAACAAATTTTCTTATGGATCCTCGCAAATCTTTGGAGAAGATACACAGTTAGGAAGAGACACAAAAGCAGTGGAAGAAATCTTTGGAAAAAGTGATACCTATGTTGTGTTGGTTCCAAATGGAAATCCAACAGCAGAAAGAGAACTGTCGGATGCGTTACTGGAAGTAACAGAAGTGAAAAGTATCATTTCCTATGTAAATACCGTTGGGGCAGAAATCCCGAAAGAGTATCTGGATGAAGATATTTTATCGCAACTCGTTTCTGAAAACTACAGTCGAATGGTATTGACTGTGGAAACTGCCTATGAAGGTGAAGAAACATTTGCATTGGTAGAGGAACTGCGCGATATTCTGGAAACTTACTATCCGGAAGAATCCTATTTAGCAGGAGAAGGGGTCAGTACATATGATTTGATGGACACCATTACAGCGGATACGGTGAAGGTCAATCTGATTGCTATCGGAGCTGTCTTTGTGGTCTTGATGCTTTCCATGAAATCTCTGAGTCTTCCTGTGATTTTAATACTTTCCATAGAAACTGCCATTTGGATCAATATGGCGATGCCGTATTTCTTTGATGCAAAAGTCTTTTATATTGCTTATCTGATCATCAGCTCGATTCAGTTAGGGGCAACAGTGGACTATGACGGATCGTTATATGGAACTGCGTCAGACAGAGACGAAGAAAATGGCCTTGATCAAAGTAATACCAGCGGTATTTATTTCCCTGTTTACATCGGGAAGTGTTATGGCAACGGTAGGATTTTTGATTTCTGGTCTTTCCAGTCATGGAATTTTGTCCCAGTTGGGTCTGTTCCTTGGAAGAGGTACGGTATTATCGTTGATCATTGTTATTATTGTGCTGCCAGGTCTTTTGTATCTGTTTGACGGTGCGATTGAGAAAACTACAAAAAATGCCAATTTTTATAAAGAAGGAAAGGAGTCATAAACGATGAAATACAATAAAAAAATAGTGGCGGCTGCCATGGCGGGAGTTATGTTTTGTTCCACTGCATATCCAGCGTATGCAGCCGGAACACCAAGTGAAAAAGAAGAAGTCATTTATATCAATCTGGATGCAGAAGGTTCTGTAAAAGAAATTTATGCGGTTAACATTTTCGGAAAAGGTGATGTCATTGACTACGGTGATTATGAATCAGTAGAAATGCTCAATGTAAATGCAGAAATTTCTCAAAATGGCGATGAAATTTCCTTTTCTACAGATGCAGATAGGGCATATTACAAAGGGAAAATGAACCAGACAGAAATTCCATGGAATATTTCGATTGAATATATTTTGGAT
>JAXJUX010000017.1:0-3429 GCA_036308845.1 Ruminococcus sp. | reverse complement strand
TCTACAAATGCACCGAAGTCAATGACGTTTCTTACCGTTCCTTTCAGGATCATGCCTTCTTTCAAGTCTTTCATTTCCAATACGTCGGAACGCAGAATTGGTTTTGGCATGTCTTCACGAGGGTCACGCCCTGGTCTTCCCAGTTCCTTGATGATATCCTGCAGTGTAATTTCACCAACGCCCAGCTCATCTGCCATTTTTTTGTAATCTTTGATAAAAATCACTTTATGTCCGCCGTCAAAATACTGCTGTGGTGTCATACCTTGTTTTTTCAGCAATTTTTCTACTGCTTCGTAGCTTTCCGGATGAACGCTTGTGGCATCCAATGGATTTTTTCCACCCTGAATACGCATGAAACCTGCACACTGTTCGTACGCTTTTGGTCCCAATTTTGCTACTTTCAGAAGCTCTTTTCTGTCGTTGAAACGACCATGTTCTTCTCTGTAAGCAACAATATTTTTTGCGATCACTTTACTGATACCGGAAATATACTCGAGCAAAGAAGCGGACGCCGTATTCAGATCCACACCAACTTTATTTACGCAGTCTTCTACTACGCCATGTAAGGCTTCGCCCAATTTTTTCTGGTTCATATCGTGCTGATACTGACCAACACCGATGGCTTTCGGGTCGATTTTTACCAGTTCTGCCAGTGGGTCCTGCAATCTTCTTGCGATAGAAGCTGCACTTCTCTGTCCCACATCAAAGTTAGGGAATTCTTCCGTTGCCAATTTGCTGGCAGAATATACAGAAGCTCCAGCTTCGTTGGTAATCACATACTGTACCGGTTCGGAAATCTCTTTCAGAAGTTCCACAATGATCTGTTCGGATTCTCTGGAAGCTGTTCCATTTCCTACAGAAATCAGCTGAATGTGATATTTCTTAATCATTTTTTTCAAAGTATCTTTTGCCGCTTTGATCTTCGCATCTGTCGTTGGTGCAGTTGGATAAATAACTGTCGTATCCAATACTTTTCCTGTCTCATCTACAACCGCCAGTTTACAGCCGGTACGAAAAGCAGGGTCCCAGCCCAATACCACTTTCCCAACGATTGGAGGCTGCATGAGAAGCTGTTCCAGATTTTTCCCAAATACTTTAATCGCGCCATCTTCCGCTTTCTCTGTCAGGTCGCTTCGAATTTCACGTTCAATCGCCGGTGCAATCAGACGTTTGTAGCTGTCTTCTGCCACCGCTTCCAGCGCTGGTTTTGTATTTTTATTATCTTTCGTAATAATCTGACGTTTCAGCCAGGTCAGAATTTCTTCTTCCGGCGCATTGACTTTTACAGTCAGGATTTTTTCTTTTTCTCCACGATTCAGCGCCAGTACACGATGTCCTGCGATTTTGGAAATCGGTTCTTCGTAATCGTAGTACATTTCATACACAGATGCTTCTTCTGCTTTCTTCGCTGCGGAAGAAATCGAACCGCTCTTAACGGTAATTTTACGAATATGGATGCGATAATCTGCCTCATCAGAAACCATTTCCGCCAAAATATCCTGTGCACCCGCCAGCGCTTCCTGTACATTTTTTACTTCTTTTTCATCTGAAACAAATGCTTTCGCTTCTTCTTCCAGAGGTTTCTTTGTCATCTGCATCCAGATCAACTGTGCCAATGGCTCCAGACCTTTTTCTTTCGCAATCGTCGCACGGGTTCTTCGTTTTGGACGATATGGGCGATACAAATCCTCAACCACTACTAAAGTCTGAGCATTGGTAATCGCCAGTTTCAAATCTTCGGTCAGTTTTCCCTGTTCCTCGATACTTTTCAGTACCTGCGCTTTCTTTTCTTCCAAGTTTCTCAAATACAACAGGCGTTCATGAAGATTTCTCAAAACCTCATCATTTAACGCACCTGTCGCTTCTTTTCTATATCGTGAAATAAAAGGAATGGTATTTCCTTCATCAATCAATTTCACAGCAGCTTCTACCTGCCATCTTTTCACTCCAAGTTCCTCGGTCAATGCCTGAATAATATCCATGTTTATCGTCTCCTTTCATGACCTTAGTGTAAAATACATTAGCAGAGGGGGATTTTCTTGTCAAGAGATAAGAATATTCAAATGGATAACTCAAATTGTAATCTCCCACACAAGCAAAAGCACATTCCTCACAACCCAATTCACCACAATAATCACAATCGCCACCACGCCATACCATGTTTTAAAATTTGTACCAATTCTTATTTTCTCTTTTGACAACCATTGTACAGTATTAGAAATCAAATACCACGCATACATCACCACCGTATACACAACAACTGGATGATAATACAATGATAGCAGCACATCTCCTCTAAGCAGAGCAAATACCGCACGCGTTCCCCCGCATCCCGGGCAATATACATGAAACAACGTATACAACAAGCACGACATCCGCCGAATCGGCAATTGTTCGATATCTATATGAAATAGTTTCATGAGTATAAGCGCAACAACGCCAACCACAATTGCGATCCAGCTGGCAGCGCAAATTTGATATGTTTCTTTTCTATTTTTCATACAATTATCCTTTTTATAATCATCATAATAATGTGCGAATTTCTCCACAAAATCTGCTTCAAAAATCCTCGAAGCAACAAATCTAAAATCTTTCTATATTTTATAAAATAATAAACACATTTTCAACAGATGTTGCGGCACAATCACAAAATATGCTATACTGACTTAATATAAAATACGTAACTGAATAGTTACTAAAATATACCAAAGGAGCTACTTTATGGACGATAATCAGAAACAGGACTGGTGGCCAGACCTGGATGCAAAAGCTTCTTCTTCAGAACCGGTGGTTTCCGATACGCCAGTTCCAGAACCTGCATCAATCCCATCAGAATCCAACGACTCAACTCCAACACCGGAGTCCACAATAGATGTACCAAACCCGGATACACAACCTTTAAATGAAACACCAAATGCCGGAGAATCCGAAGAACCGAATCCATATATTCAATATCCATGGAATCAGATTCCTCGCAATCAGGCAAACCAACAAAATGGCAACGAGCAGAACCCGTATGGATATCAACAAAATCCTTACCAGAATAATCCATACCAACAAAATCCATTTCAACAGAATCCGTACCAGCAAAATGCATATGGAAGGCCACAGCATCAACAGCGTGCTGCCAATCCATTTGCTACGGCTGCTATGGTTATGGGAATTGTTTCTCTGGTTGTGACCTGTTGTGGAGGTTCTTTCATTTTCGGTGCATTGGGTATTATCTTTGCCATGCTTTCCCGCAAAGAGAAAAAGCTGGAAACACAGGCAAAAACCGGTTTAATTCTTTCAATCATTGGTTCGGTAGCTGGTATCGCACTTATCATTGCATCTTTTGTCATGATGCAGACACCGGAATATCAGGATATTATGGAAGAATACCAAAGATTTTATAATGAATATGAAGAAGACGGTGATGAATATCAGGAT
>JAXJUX010000016.1:0-7281 GCA_036308845.1 Ruminococcus sp. | reverse complement strand
TTCCAAAGGCATGGGGTAAAGAGAGTCTGAAAATCCAGTGCTTACTAAGACTTTAACGCGAAGGCTCTCCTGAGCGTTAATTAGTCGCAGTTAGCACTTAGTTGAAGACGAACGACCTGCCTTTGGAATGGTATAGAAATCCTTCCTTTTTCCCCTCCGAATTACAAATAAGTACAAACAAACAGCCCGGCAAACGCCAGGCTGTTCCATCTCTTTATCTTTTCCATGCAATTTTTACTTTGAATAAATCACCATCTACTTCAATCTGAAAACTGCCTTTCTGCAATTCTACAAAACTTTTTGCAATCGCAAGTCCCAATCCGCTTCCTTCTGTATTTCTTGAAGCATCTCCACGTACAAAACGATCAGTCAATCGATTTACATCAAAATTCAATTCCGCAGCAGACATATTTCGGAAAAGTATCTGCACTTCACTTTCGGTTGGAAGAATGTCAATATACACGCGGGAATATGGCATAGAGTATTTTAAAATATTATTGATCAGATTTTCAAATACACGATACGTTCTCTGACCATCCAGCTGCAATACAACCTTCTCATCCGGCAAATTCCAACGAAAATTCAAGGTACTCTCTGCTATCTGATGTTCCATCTCCGAACGTACCTGTTTCATCAGGCTGACGATATCTACTTCCATATAATTCATCTTGATATTACCGGAATTCGCTTTGCTTACTTCAAACAAATCTTCAATCAATACTTTTAGTCTCTGTGATTTCTGGTCCAATGTAGCAATGTAAGAAGCTCTTGCTTCATCTGTAATGCCTTCCTGTTTCAACAAGTCTACATACGTAATGATTGCTGTAAGCGGTGTTTTCAAATCATGAGAAACATTGGTAATCAATTCTGTTTTCATGTTCTGACTCTTTGCTTCTTCTGCCACGGCTTTGGAAAATCCTTCCTGTACACGGGACAATTCCTTACCCATCGGAATGAAGAGTCCCAATTCTTCCTCAATTTCTACTTTCAGATTACCCTCTGCCATCTGTTTTAAACCATTTAACACTGTTTGGTACTGTTCTTTGATTTTCGTTCCCTGCTTCTGCAAAAGGATATACAATCCAATGGAATATAAGATTAAACCAGGCAAACCAAAGACCCACATGCAGCAAAGCACAATTAAAATAATAAGATTGACACCTACGATTTTTAAGATACTCTTTGTCAGATTATCGGTAATATCAATCGCCGTCACATTCTGGTAGATTTTTTTGCATACATTCCAGCACCATTTACCAAATCTGACAACCGGAAAACGATTCTTCAGGTAATATACAGGTCCACATAAAAACTGACGAAAAGCTGCTGCCACGATATATTCCATAAAGAATACGACTGCCCATCCCAGAAAATTTACTACCAGTAAACTTCCATAACAAAATTGAGCACTTAATACAGTACCTAGAAATTTTATGTCTCCATTCCATTCTATATACGTTTGAATATTCATCATGGTAGAACAACTCATGGCTTCCATCATCAAAACAATTCCACCAATCGCAAGTAACGCCAAAATTGCAATTATTTCTGCAGGAATCGAAAACAATTTTTCCCAACCGGTTTCCAATTGTTTGAAAAATGGCAAAATCAGTGCTGCCACAGCAACCAGAATAGCGGCAATCAATACCAGTACCCATGCACCGGTTTCCATATACATATCAAAATAGGAACCGATATAAGAATCATTCACATCATAATACCATACAAAAGAACTGTTCTCATTGACTACAAATACCGCCTTAAAATTCTTTGGTTTCCAGTTTCCAAAGCTTTCCTGCTTTGATTCCAGAGAAGTTTCATCTGTTTCTCTTTCATCCCCACTGTCTTCTGTCTTTGAACCTTGTTCGATGATAATCCCATCATCCTCTTCTTCGGTAAGTTCTTCCAGTCCATTCTCTGCCATATAGGTTTTCGCATTGATTTCATACTGATTTACAGAATCCATTGCTTCCTGATACAGACGGTCATTGTAAAGAAGTCCACTCACTCCGTCAAATGTGATGTCATCAATATTTCCATATTTATCAAAGGAAATGGTCAGATATCCCATCATTCCATTTTCATACAGTTCATCCACGATATCTTCATTCGGATCTTTCAGCAATTTTTTCACTGACGAATTATCTGTATTTTGGCAAAATACTTCTCCATCATCATATTCTGCATAAAATTCCGTAGAGTCTTGTACGACATAATAATCATTGATCCAGCCATATTCCTCTAATGCTCCAAAATCAACATACTGATTATGCCGTTCCTGATAGAGTCTGCCGTACAAATAGTAACTGGCCTCCATCGCATAATTCACAAAACTGCCTTCCAGTTCCATCTCGTAATACGTTTCATTTTTCCTGGATTCATCCAATTCTTCTGTGCGCTGATCATAATATTCTTTCATTGCACGCTCCATCATCGGATACATTGCAACCAGAACCAGCGCAGGAATCAGTATACAAAGAGTAATAGCCAATACTTTCTTTTTATTGATTTTTTTCAATTTTGTATCCAACGCCCCACACCACCTTTAAATATTTTGGTTCTTTCGGGTTATATTCTATTTTCTCCCGAATTCTTCTTACATGAACCATGACAGTATCCGTGTTGATCGCCATTTCATTCCAGACTCTTTCGTATATTTCTTCTGCGGAAAATACACGACCTGGCGATTTCATCAGTAAGTGGAGAATTTTAAATTCAATCGGAGTTAACTTTACCAATTCTCCATCTACTCTCACTTCTACGGTATCTTCATTCAATTCAATGCCACCAATGGTATAAATATGTGCATTGGCTTCCTCATTTTTTGTGTTCGCCATGTTTAAATAGCGTGAATACCGACGAAGGTGAGAATTGACTCTGGCAAGCAGTTCCAACGGCTGAAATGGTTTGGTCACATAATCATCCGCTCCCATATTCAGTCCCATGATTTTATCCACTTCTTCTGATTTGGCAGAAAGCATAATGACTGGAAAATCATGCTCCTTTCTAAGCTGCATCACCATTTGGATTCCGTCCATTCTCGGCATCATGACGTCAATGATTGCCAGGTGAATGTCCTCTCGATTCGCAACTTCAAGACCTTCTACACCGTCTGCTGCTTTGAAAACTTCATATCCCTGCGTTTTCAAATAAATCTCAATTCCGTCTCTGATCTTTTCGTCGTCTTCCACTACCAATACATGATACATTTCCTTCATCTTCTGCTTCCTCACTTTCTGTTACTGTCCTTCATGTATGTACTTATCATAAGGCATGAATCTAAAAAGAACCTTTAGAAAAAACGAAAGATTTTCTAAAGATTCTTTTTCATAATACAAACTGATTCAAATATCATTTCTTAGTGAATACTAAGTAAATCCGCAACTTCTTTTCTTCTTGGTGCTTCTGGTTCTTCGTCTGGATATCCCAACGCAATCAATACACCAACTCTTTCTTTTTCAGAAAGACCGATAGCTTCCGCTACCTGCTGTTCATCAAAAATACCCATCATACAAGTTCCAACACCTTTTTCACAAGCTGCCAGAGCAAATGTCTGTGCTGCAACACCCACATCGAACATTTCCCATGCATCCCCTTTGGATGTGGTATAAGAACCATCACGTTCAAAACCAGAACGCTTTGCTACATAAGATAATACCATCAATGCTGGTGCTTTCAGTAATGTTTTTGTATTATACGTAAATCCCATTACACAGCTTTCAGCAATTTTATTACGAAGTTCTTCATTTTCAATCAAATGATATCTGGTAATCTGTGTGTTTTTCCAGCTTGGTGAAAATCTGGCAATTTCCACGATTTCTTCAATTACCTCATGAGATACTTTTTCATCTTTAAATTTACGAATACTTCTGCGGCTTTTCATATTTTCAATGCTGTTCATGATACATTCCCCTTTTAATTATTTGAATATTTCTCCATGATTCAAAACAGATGTCTGATATAAAAACAATACATCCTGATTTTCAAATGTAATCCATCGGTCCAACAAATCACTTTGTATATACCGAATATCCACCAATGTAATCTTTTGATAACCTTCTATCAAAAGCGGTGCAATACTGCTTCCGAAAGAATCTCTGAATAAAATTAATTCCTTATCCGTTTCAGCCATTGGATTTTCTATCGTCATCAATGAGATTGGACCAGACAAATACATTTCATATAGATCATCCCCCTGCAATTTATCCAGATCATAAACCGTTGTTTCCGTCTCGTGTTCATAATCATATACGATACAGGATTCAAGCACTTGATTTGTCAAATATGTGATCATATCTGGCTCTAATGATGTTCCCACCTGATTGGCATATACACCATAAAATGGAAGTTCCACCTGTATTTTCTCATAGGTCGCCTCTAAAGTAAACCCCATTTCTTTCGCTAATTTATCTGCCGTTTGACTTAAATTTTCCTGCCTCCAATGAGAATCTGTTCGATAATAATCTTCTAATGAAAGCGTGTTTGTAATATCAATATAAGAAATCCCTTTCAAATTCTTTCTAAAATAAGAAAACAGATACTCATAGTCCATAGCCAGTACATCATGTTCCTTACTATAATAATAATTTTTATCCGGGATAATGGAAAAATACACTTTGCAGTCACTGTCTTTTAAATATTTTGCCTGTATCTTTTCAATCTTTTTCTTTACAATTTCCAATGATTTTTCATCCAATGGATATTCCATGGCAACAGCATTGCCATTCTCAACATAAATTCCCTGGTCATCCTGCTGTCCCAATACAGTTGTTGCGACCAATGATTTTAATTTTCGAAACGTATCCCGAAAAGGAAACTGGTCACTGACATACGCTTCAAATTCCGTCATAAACGTTCCAGAGGTAACAGATTCTACTGAAATCTGTGGAAACTGTTGTAATTGCCGCCTTTCGGATACCGAAACAGTTTCTGCTGGCTTAATCCAACAGAGTATGCTCATTAAAAGAAACACAATCAGAAAACCAATAATTCCAATTTTACATTTTCTTTTCATTATCAGCCTCCTTAAAACCGAAAATACAGAAACGGGTTAAATGATCCTGCTGCTAAAAATGCTGTATTTATGATCAAAAGACCAATCCACATGCATGTCCGAAGTACAGAATATCCTTTCATTTTCTCTCGCAATTTTTCCAAAAACGGCATTGCACACACAATCCCCAATAAAAATGTAATCGCATACGATTTCAAATAATAAAGAGCTTCCCTGGAATACAACGGAATTTCATTCATTCCAAACAAAAATTGCATATCCCTGATCATTTGTGTCATACTGTCCGCGCCAAAAATCACAAAGCTGAACATTACCACGATTAATACATATACATGTGAGAAAACTCTATGTTCCTCTAAGAATGTTTTCAATCCATGTTTTTCCCATATCAGAAAAACTGCAAAAAATAATCCCCAGATGATAAAATTCCAATCAGCGCCGTGCCAAAACCCAGTCAAAAACCATACAACCAGAATGTTCACATACCAACGCCCTTTAGAAACACGATTGCCACCCATAGGAATATATACATAATCCCGGAACCAAGTTCCCAGGGAAATGTGCCAACATCTCCAAAATTCTTTCAAACTTCTGGAACAATAGGGATAACGGAAATTCTCTGGAAAATAAAAACCCAGAATTTTCCCCAGTCCAATCGCCATATCGCTATATCCCGAAAAATCATAATAAATCTGTAGCATAAAAGCGATGGCATACATCCACGCATACAACACAGAAATATCATCACTGCCTCGATAGAGTTCACATAATTCCCCTAATACATTTGCCAGTATTACCTTTTTGGTCAACCCCACCAAAAAACGCTCTATCCCATCTGCGGTCTGCTCCCAGTTATATGTTCTCTCTTTTAAAAACTTCTCGATATCACAATACCGAACAATCGGTCCCGCGATCAATTGGGGAAACATAGCTATATAAGTCCCAAGATTTATGATATTTTTTTGCGCCTTTACCGTTCCTCGATATACATCCACGATGTAACTAATCATTTGAAAGATATAAAAGCTAATTCCAATTGGTAAAGCAATATTCCATAATGATAGCTTACTACCCGTAAAACGATTGATATTTTCAATAAAAAAATCGGAATATTTGTAAAATCCAAGGATTCCTACAAAAAAGCCAATAGAAATTGCCAATATTGCTTTTGATATCTTTGTTCCACGATATCGTTCCATAAATATTCCGAATAAATAACCCATGGCGATAGAAATCACCATGAGCCATACATTCTTTGGTTCTCCCCATGCATAGAAAAACAAACTGCAGCAAAACAATACCATATTTTTCCATTTATCAGGGACACAGAAATATATTATTAATACAATTGGTAAAAAATAAAATAGAAAGGAAATACTGGAAAATAACATCTCTCCTCTTTTCTAGCCAACCAGATTTTCTTCCACCGAAATCACAGTTGCTTCATAACTTTCCATTAATTTTGTTTTAAACGTATCAATGATTTCTCCATTTCCAAAAGCAGAAACCACATAATCTCCAACTGTTGCAATTACTAATTTTTCCGGGAACCCACACATCCACTGACGATTAGAAAGGTTTTCTTTTATATCCCCTACAACAGTTTCAACATCTGCACTGTCTGTCACATGATATACACCAGCCGTAAAAGTATTGGCATTCATCATATGAATCAAAGAAGCACAATCATCGACTTTCGTAACCGTATCCTGTGGCAGTCCCAAAAGAGAATCTACGTTTTCTGGAATAGATAAATTCACAACACCAGGTGCTCCATCTACCATATTGTCATAATCTCCGCCAACTGCTGCAAACATTTCATCTTCTGCATACGTTGCCCACACAGTATCTAAAATCTCAATCGCTTCTTTTACATCCACCTGTGGTGTTTCTTCTTTTGCTCCACATCCCATTGTCATGAGCAACATCGTTGTTATTAAAATAAATGCAATTGCTTTTTTCATGTTCTCCTCCTAAATCTTTATTTCCTACTGGGAATTATAACATACAGATATGATGAAACCAAGGGGGAAACAAAAAAAGCCCAAAAATGGGCAACAAAAAAGCGGGTGATGGGAATCGAACCCACGTATCCAGCTTGGAAGGCTGGTGTTCTACCATTGAACTACACCCGCATGAAGTCGGGGTGACAGGATTCGAACCTGCGACCTCCTGGTCCCAAACCAGGCGCTCTAGCCAAGCTGAGCCACACCCCGTTAAGTTGTTTTGTTTTTGTCTCTTTCCTTAAGACATTTATGATTATATAT
>JAXJUX010000015.1:0-1990 GCA_036308845.1 Ruminococcus sp. | reverse complement strand
GGTTTGTTCACCGGCTGGAACTACAATTGAAGCGGTTCGTACCTTGGAAGAAGGCGGTTTCAGAGCGACTGTGATGAATGCGGTGCATGTGGCTGCTGAAAAAAACAGAAATATGTAATTGTATATTAAGAAAAGAATCCAGATTTTCTGTGTTTTGTGGATAAGACAAAATTCAGAAAATCTGGATTTTGTCTTGAGTTCGCAACTTTTTTTCCATGATTCCTCATTTTTTCGTGTGGTATAATTCAACCATCGAAGGGAGCAAACCTCCTTCGAACGAAGTCAGGCAGAAGACAGACTTCGCTATCAAATAAATCCCGCTTATACGGGCAGACGCATACAGCAGAGAAGTTATTTTGTTTACAAAGCGGTCGTAAAGAACAGGAAAAACCTGAGTCATGAGGGCACTGTAAACCGGGCAGCAACCGTTCTGATAGGAGGTGCGGTCTCCATTGGATAAATAACTTTGAGAGAATATTACATTGAATAAATACTTCAATTGCGTCTAGTCACCCCGGAATTTCCGGTTTATTTGATAGATTGCATCCTGGTCGTGACGGATGAGGAAAATGCTGAAAACAGGATACCAAAATATTTCAAATTCAGGTCTGTTTGAGAGTTACGGAATGGGGCTCTTGGACAGGCTGCAAAAAGGATTGCAATGAACGGAGAATATGAAGTTGAATGTGACAGCATTGGAAAGCTTCTGCCGTGGCATTTCCACAAAAAAGCCCGAAATGGGGGAAGATAAGGACAAAAGGAAAAGGGTCGTACAGGAAACGAGAAAGGTTTCTTGCGGAAAGCATATTTCGGTTTCAGGTGACAGATGAAACAACATTTCCCGGCAAGAAAGGAAGTATGTGGACGGTTGACAAGTCATGATAGGCGGAACGCATGGTTTGGCAGTACACCTTCACAGTAAAGCCGCTGTGAAACACCATTTTCCGGATGAAAGGATCTTCTTCGGCAGCTGAAATGCTGTCAGAATGAGGGGAAGGAGGAACGTGGAAATGAGTTATTTGGAAAATTTGAAAAGAGAAGCCAATTACACAACGACATTAAATGGTGCTAAAACCCATGGAACAACAGGTGATGCCTGTCTGGATTTCTTCGCTGTTGCCGGCGGTATGAGATACCGTAAAAAAGAGGAACAGATTCGTCTGTTTGGCAAAGCCTATATAGAAAATCCGGAGTTTGCCATGAAGCTTTTGTTTTATATTCGTGACATTCGTCAGGGAATGGGCGAACGCCAGATGTTCCGTACGCTGATACAGTATGTGGCGACAAAATGGCCGGAATCTGCCAAAAAGAATGTGCATTTGATTGCCGAATTTGGCCGTTGGGATGATTTGCTTTGTTTGTTGGAAACATCTGCCAAAAAAGTGGCAGTAGACGTCATCCGTGAGCAGCTTCAGAAAGATTTGGATGCAGTCAGACAGCGAGAAGTTGGTAATCTGAAAGCGCCAGTATCCCTGCTTGCTAAATGGATGCCTTCCTCCAATACTTCCAGCCAGAGAACACGCAGATATGCGAGGATTCTGATGCAAGAGCTGAAAATGAATGAGCGAACCTATCGAAAGATGCTCACAAAACTTCGTGCCAACAGCTGTGTGACAGAGAAATATTTGTCAAACAAAAAGACGGAAAAAATCAACTACGAGGCTTTACCAGCAGGTGCAATGCTCAAGTATCGACAAGCGTTTCGTTGTAATGACCAGAAACGTTTTGAAGCGTATATCGCAGAAGTTTCCTGTGGGGAAAAAAGTATTCATTGCGATACGTTATTTCCGTATGAGTTGGTAAGACCATATTTCCATATGGAAAAAAAATCCTTTTGGAATTGTGGACAAATCATCGATGCGAAAGGAATGGATGTGCTGGATGCCATGTGGAAAAATAGAAAACTGGAAGTGGCCAATCAAAACGCAATCAGCGTGATCGATACATCCGGTTCTATGTTTTGCCAGAACGGAGACGGACCGCTTCCGAT
>JAXJUX010000014.1:0-4784 GCA_036308845.1 Ruminococcus sp. | reverse complement strand
GTTTAAGCCTTATGATGCAGAATGGATAAGCAGTTCGTTTGCAAGAGTTGTTTCGAACAATATCATGGGGATTGCAGAGGATTACACAGGCGTGAATAACTACTATGAAGTGGCGATGTTGTTTACTAGCAGTTTATTTTTCATTGCTCTGCCTGTACTTGTCCAGAAGCGCAGATATCGGAAAACGACTCTTAGCATGGTAGTATTGGCGATTGCATCTATCATCTTTCCGGTAAGCGGAAAATTGTTCAATCTGACTGTTACCAGTTATCGCTGGACCTTTGTCATCTGTTTTATGGAAGCGTTGGCAATTGGGATAGCTGTAAAAGAAATTCTTCACACACAGGATAAGAAAAAAATGTACTGGTCTGTGGGAAGTGGAGTTATTCTCTCTGTTTTGGTGAGCGCAGGAATCATTATTGGTGAATATAAGGAATATTATGACGTATCCTACAAATATCTGGCTGTATTTCTTGCATTTGTAATGTTGTATGGCATATGTATTCTGACTTATGCTTTCACTGAGAAAATGAAAAAGGGAATGCCTGTGTTATTGGTTGGTATTTTGGCAGTAGAAATGATTGTTTGCAATTATCCGACCATCAATTATCGCAATTTTCCAACAAGACATCAGTTGACAATCGATTATTATCATGATGGAACGGAAACTGTATACGAAGAATTGCAGGAAGAAGATGATTCCCTCTATCGTGTAAGTAAAAATTATACTTCGGCTTCTGAAAATGACAGTGTGGTTCAGGGATATGCAGGAACCTCCGTTTACATGACAACGAATCCAAAAGAATTGGTTCAGTTGAAAGATATGTATGGGGCGGATGCCATCGGAAACAACAGGATTTCGTTTAAAGAAGAAAATTATGTGTGGCAGACGTTACTGGGTGAAAAATATTTGTTTACACTGGACCAGGCGATTGTGTCCGAAGATAATTATTCCTACGTAAAGACCGTAGGGGATAAGCATGTTTATGTAAATGATAATGCAGTACCGTTTGGTTATCTGTACGATGAAGCGTGGGATAAATCACAAGTGGAGCAGATGTCGGAATTAAACCGATCATTGGCTGCTGTAGATGGATTTTATTATACGGATGGAAGTGAAGCGACTATATACGAAACGGCTGAATTGGGAGAAACAGTTGGGTATTCGCTGTTGAATCATGAAATAGCGCAAAATGAGTGTACAACAACGATTACTTCGGATGGAATTACAATCAGTGAAATGGGTGGAGATCCATTTATTGTGTTTCGTGATATATCTTCTTATTTTGATGACAGTGCCATTCATAAAATAAGCATCGAAGTGGAAACGGAGCAAGCCATTGACATGGCAATTTATTATAAAATGAGTGACGAAGAAGATTTTCGAGGCGATAAAATCTATATTTTCAGTGTGAGTCCGGAACAATCCACATGGGAATACATTGTACCGGGAGATATTGATGATATACGAGTGGATATCAGTGATGAAATTTCTGAAGTAACGATTAAAAGTTTGGAAATCATTAATTGTACCGAAGCCAGTGAGTCGCTGGAAGAATTGAAAAATTCAAAGGTTACGAATACAAGTTTCGAAGATGACACCTATAGGGCAACGGTAAATAATGAATCTGATTCAGTACAAATGCTATGTGTGCCACTCTTGTATAGTGATAAGTGGAGTGTGACGGTAGACGGTGAAAAATCGGAAGTTTACAATATCAACAGCGGACTTTGCGGAATTGAAATTGCGTCCGGGGAGCATGATGTAGTGATGGAATATCAGGCTTCATATTTGAAAACGGGACTTGTAATTTCTGGCATTGGGATTTTGATTTACGGTTTGTGGATGGTTGTTGAAAATAGAAAGAAAAAAATGAGAAAATAAAAAGAGTGCATATCACATTAAAAATTTTCGTGTGATATGCACTTTTGGTATGTTTTGGGGAAAATATGGATGTCTATTTACCGATAAGTATCTTTATAATTATTCTTCGTCCATATCATCATCGTCTGCCAAATTCAATGCTTCCCGATGATAAACACGCTTCTTGTCTCTCTGTTCTTCGATTTTTTGAGAAAGCATTTCTTTTACTTCCCGAGGTTTTTTAATATTGATAATATCAAATTCTTTCATAGTAGCATCAGAACTGCAGCAGTGAATGGTTCCGACTCCGAAAATACGCTGTCCCAGGGTTTGTTGCCAGGAAATATCCATAATACGATACAGGCGAACTTCATCTTCTTTACGTGTAAAAAAACCGGTGCGAATAAATAAACGTTCTTCTTCCAGTTCGTAAGTTGTGAAAGAAAGCGGAAGTCCGAACAAGGTTCTTTTTTTGTCAGTCCATAAAATATTCATAACAGACTCCTTTCTGCAAGTTGTTTTCTATTTCTATAATAAAGGAAGAATTAGAAAATGCAAAGTATTACTTTCAAACATATTAAGAAAGAACCAGAATGTCATCACGATAATACATGAAAACACAGGAAATTTCATACAATGAAAAAAAGATTTCTGGTGAAATATGAAGGTTTCGTGGAAATATATTGGGATTTTTATGGCGGTGCTTATGTGCTTGCCGTTGCTTATGACAAGAATTATGTCTGGGAAGGAATCTGTTATAATAAACAAGCAGATGGATTTGGAAAAGGTTTTGCCACTGATTATGTGTCAGACCATTCCAGGGGATTATGAAGATGAGATGTTAAAGGCACAGGCTGTTCTGGAACGGAGCAGCTTGTATTATTTAGCAGCAAATGGAAAAAAAAATGTGGGAGATAAATATTTGGATACGTATTGCGAATTATCCCAAAAAAGAAATTTTCAAAGGATATATGAGAAAATGGAACAGGCGGTAAAGGAGACAAAAGGGAAAGTGCTCAGATACGATGGAAAAATCTGCAGGGGAATTTATCATAAAGTAAGTGCGGGTCAGACCAGAGATGGAGAGGATATTTTCCCATCAAGTAGTTTAAAATATTTGCAATCGGTGGAAAGTGAGATGGATTTGTCATATGAGAGTGCAACGAAGGGATTTTATTTTACTGTGGATGCGTGGAATCAGCGGATGAAAGAAAAATATCCAGAAATTATTTTTGAAAAAAATTCGTTAAGTGAAGAATTGTATATTGTAGATCGGGATTCCAGTGGTTATGTGATGGAAGTTCAGGTTGGAAATGTAACTTTGCCGGGGGAGGAGTTTCGCAAAATGTTGGATTTGTCTTCCAGTAATTTTGAAATACAGTTTATTGATGGAAGTATTCGTTTTTTGTGCAGTGGTGTGGGGCATGGATTTGGTCTGTCCCAATATGGGGGAAATGAATTAGCAAAACAGGGAAATACATATATGGAAATATTGGAGCACTATTTTCCAGGTGCAGAAATTTATTAGAATTTTTTGTATAGATTTCATCAAACTGGCAACCCTATGAAAGAACAGAAATTGATTTTGATAGAGGTGAATAGTATGATGAAAAAACAGAAAACAATTCGCATTGCAGTTTCCAGTGCACTTTTATTAACAGTTGTGGCAGCAGGTGTTACTCTGTATCGCACAGGAACAATCACAGAACAGACAAAAGACAACCGGCAGGAAGAACAGCAGATGGAGGAGGATACATCTCTATCTGAAATGGCGCAGGCAGAAGAAATGACCACACAGGAAGATACCGCAAATGTAAATACCAATCAGGCAGTTGCGGAAAATACGGAAGACATTCAGGAACAGGAAGCTTTGGCTTCAAATGAAAACCTGTTAGTCGAAAGTGGTTCCAAAGAAAATCCTACAGCTGAAACATCATCAGCAGCAACAGAAGAGAATTCAGCGGAAGAAACACTTGCAGATGCATCTCCAGTATTGAATTTTAGTGATGAAAGTACAATCTTGTGGCCTGTAGGCGGAGAAATTATCATTGATTACAGCATGGATGCAACCACATATTTTCCTACGTTAGATCAGTACAAATATAATAGTGCAGTGATGCTGGATGCAGAAGTAGGTGACCCTGTACAGGCTGCAGCGACAGGAACCGTGCTGTCTATCTATGAAAATGAAGAAACAGGTTCTACAATGACAGTAGACCTTGGGAATGGATACCAGGCTGTATATGGGCAGTTAAAAGATATTCGCGCGGAAGTGGGACAGACTGTTGAGGCAGGAACTATTATTGGTTATATCAATGAACCAACAAAATATTATGTAGAAGAAGGTGCAAATCTTTATTTTGCCATGACAAAGGACGAAGCACCCGTAGACCCAATGATTTATATGGAAACAGTAACAGAATAGGAGCAAAAAAAGAAAATCGGCATAGTATATAATATACAAAGCATCCAATGAAAATCCGCAATCGAATGAATTACTTTTATCAGGGTTTTCGGGAAAACTTCCCAATGGGTGATGTACAGGAAATATCGATTGCTTCAAATATAGAGCCTCGTACTGTGGTATGGGGCTTTTACATATGGTTTTTTTGATAATTTTATTGGGATTTTCTGTTTCTATTGTGTATGATTGCATATATTGGGCGCATTTAGGATTAGTTGAATATTTTGCCCGGGATTTTTAAGGTTAGATGTAGAATTGGACTTATCTGGACTTTTTTGAATATTTTGCCCGGGATTTTTCATTTTAGATGTAAAATTGGACGTATGTCAAATTTCTTCATTTTTTTGCCCGAGCAATCTCGTTTTTTATGACAAAACTGGACGTATTTACAATTTTTTTCAAACCTTGCCCACAAAAACGCTTTGAACTGGGCAAGATTTTAAGAAAATATTGTAT
>JAXJUX010000013.1:0-4816 GCA_036308845.1 Ruminococcus sp. | reverse complement strand
CGTACTGCTGATTCCATTGATCTTTATCCTGCCAAACTTCTTTGCTGATAAAGTATTTGCGGTATTCCTGGCAGAACCTGTCAGCGATATCATTGCAGCAGCAGTCACAACATTTGCTTTCTTGTCACAGTTTAATAAAATTCTGAACATGAAAAAATAAATATTTCCATATGAAAACAGCGGATAGAAACAAGATTTTATGTTCCTATCCGCTGCTTTTTGTTTATTCAGATACTTTTTGAAGTTTCATTTCTCTGCTCATCTTTCGATAATACAGGAAACAAAGAATAATTCCGAAAATTGTAGCCGTTGGTGCCGCCAAACCGATTCCTGTCAACGTTGGATTCGGCTGAATACTCATAATATAGGACATTGGCAGACGAATCAAGAAGGATTGTGCCAGACTCTGTGTCATTACAAACAATGTCTTGGAATGTCCATTGAAATATCCCATAAAGCTGAACAAAATACTTGTCACGATTGCTTCCAACGCAAATCCTTTCAAATATTCTGCTGATCTTGCAATAACTGCCGCATCAGAAGTAAATACACAAGAAATCACATCTCCATGGAAAAATGCCGCATACGCAATAAAAATTCCAATCGTTGCCCCACAAACCATTCCAAACTTCATAGCAGATTTTGCACGTGTTTCTTTTCCTGCACCCACATTCTGCGCTACGAAGGATGCCATAGACTGCATGATGGATGATGGAATCAACAAAACGAAGGACTGAATTTTCTGTGCAACTCCATAACCTGATGCCGCATCCAGACCAATACGGTTAATAAATGCGCATAACGCAAGAAAACTGATATTGGTCAAAAATTCCTGCAATGCCATTGGTGCACCAAGGGAAACAAATTTATTGATTTCTCTTGTAAAGCGAAAATCTTCTTTTTTCAAAGTAAATGGAAGTTTTTTCTTTCGAATGATCAAAAGAGACAAAATAACACTGACCGCCTGTGCTGCAACCGTTGCAATCGCTGCCCCTGCCGTGTTCATTTTGAGCACTGCTACCAATATAATATCACCCACAATATTCACCACGCAGGCAATCGCCACGAAAATCAATGGGGAATTAGAATCTCCCATGCCTCTGAAAATACTGCTGATCAGATTATAAAATACAATAAAGATAAATCCAGCTCCACAAATGCGTATGTACAACACTGTCAATTCCAACGCTTCCGCTGGTGTCTGCATCAATACGGCAAGCGGCTTTGCAAAAGCAATCATCACCACCGATAAGCCAATTGATAACGCTGCGAAAAAGCAAATCGCACTTCCCAAAAGTTTACTTATTTTTTCCGGACGTCCCTGTCCCAGATACATCCCTATCATAACGGTCAACGCAGTGGTCAAAGACGCCACCACAAAAGTAAACATATTCATAATACTGCTTCCCACCGAAACACCGGAAATACCTGCCGTCGTACCAAACTGCCCTACAATCAGCATGTCTACTGCGCCATACATCGCCTGTAAAACCAGCGCACCCAGAATAGGTAACATAAAACGTATCATTTTCTTCGGAATACTTCCGGTTGTAAAATCCTGATTATTGTTCATCGTTTATCTCCTGTTCTTTCTTTTTTTGCAATACTGGTATGATTATACTATATTTGTTGATTTTATGATACTTCTTTCTGGATAAAAAATCCCCGCTCCAAAGAGCAGGGATTCCATATAGTTCTCTTATTTTTTACAGTACAAAGAATGTACAGCTTCCTGGCGCCACTTCCACAGTTCCAGCAGCTTCTGTAACACCTTCCATTGCAGGAATTTCATCATTTTCGCCCAATGTCAGTGCTTTTCCGTTCAGATACATGATTGGGGAACGCATATCTCCATTGCCATCCAATGTATAGCGAACTGCATCTTTTGGAAGTTCTACTGTTGTCACATCTGTTTTGGAGTTATTGATTACCAGATATGCAACACCCTCTTTTCCGTCTGCGCGGGAATGTGCAAATACATGTGCGCCTTCGCGGATTGGTTCACCGGAATCATAAACCACTTCACCCATCAACTGATTCCACAACAATGCTGCGAAATAACTTGGACGTGGGTCAAATGTGCTGTGTTTCAAATATCCATAATCAGAAGATGCCAATGTGTTATGGAAAATAACACCATTGGTTACGGCTGCAAATTCACCAAATTCATTTAATTCGCGTGGTACTTCCAGATAAGTAGAAGCCCATGTATGTCCGCCTGCACCTGCATCTCCGGATTCTGTTACCCACATTTCTCCACCTGGACAATATTTGTCGCGGTATGGTGCAAATGCTCTTGCACACAGACCAGCCATTCCCAGATATGGTTCGGAAGTAGCTTCAGAAGCTGGTGTGAACATATCAGGACACATAGCAGCCATACGTTCAGAAACACCATTGTAATAATGGTAACTGAATACATCCAGTTTTTCTGTGCAGCCATCCATCAGATCGCCTGTGGTACAGCTTGTAAGTACATCTGCAATACCTGCACCACCAGAGGCTTCTTCATCATCGCCTCTTAATGCAGTAGGGTCACAGGTACAAGGACCTACCACTACAATGTTTGGATAGTTTTCACGAACCCATTTGTGGAACAAATCCTGGTCACGACGGAAATCTGCTGGTGTATAGCCTTTTGGGAAACCGGTTCCTTCCATCATATTAGGTTCGTTTGTAAATTCTACAGCATCTACAGGTACACCCTGTTCTTCACTCAATTTGAACAGAAGTTCTGCCTGACTTGGATTCCAAGGTTCGTTTGCAGCGTGCAGACCTTCACAGTTTGCAACGCTGATCAGCAATTTACCGCCGATAGCTTTTACAAAGTTCAAAAGGTTGATCCACTGCTGTTTTGTCAGACGGTTCTGGTAACCTTCCGGAACAACACCAGTATCTTCGAAATCATAATATGTTTTAGTTGCCCATGTACCGGATACGCGAACCCATACTGGACCGAGTGCTTTTGCCAGTTTGATCAAACGTGGATTGGTTGTATCAATCGGGTCATACCACTGGTGCATAGCGCCCATACCTTTGCTGAAATCTGGCGGTGGAACTTCCTGTGTACCGGCAATCTGTTCTGGTGTATATGCTTTCCAGAATGTTCCGCCTGTAACTTCTGTCATCTCAACATTATAGCTGATCAGTGCAGGATTGATTTTTCGAAGCTCTTTGACTGCTTCTGGCTGAAGTTTTACGAATTGTGACATTTTGTTACCCCTTTCTACATTCGTACTGTTTTGCTTATATTTTCAAGTCAAATCATTTCTTGACTTTCTGATACGCATTTCACCGACTTTAGTCGGTGTTTCTATTTTAACAGACATTTGTATACACGTCAAGATTTGCATTTTTTTATAGAAGCGCTATAATAAAACCATATTCAAAACTGGGAGAAATTGGATTATGACTGCACGAGAACTACAAGCACAAAAAACCTATGAGAACATCATATTAACTGCCGAACAGCTTACCGAAAACAATTCTTTTGAAAATATATCCGTTGATCTTATCTGTGCAAAAGCCGGAATTTCTAAGGGCGGCTTTTATCACCATTTTCCTTCCAAAGATCAATTGATTTCGTTACTGATCGGACGCCAGATGGGGAACTTGATCGAAGAGCGCATCGAACCTTTTTTCAACAAGAAAAATGCATTTGCATTGCTGCAGATTTACATTGATACCATGGTAAGTTACATGGAAAACAGTCCGCAAAATGTACTGGCAAGATGCTGGGTCGCACTTTCCGAACACCCGGAAATGACCAATGCAGCATTTGCACAAAATTTTTTCCATATCATTCATAAAATTGTGGTACAGGGCAAATCCGAAGGAAGCATCCGTCCTGACTTGACCGATGAATTTTGTCAGGCATATCTGACTGGCACGATTACAGGGATTATGTTGTATGGGACTACGTTTCAGGCGCAGCAGACATTACATGATTTTGCATCACAATCTCTAGAACTTATCTGTAAGACACTACGTTAATCATTAATTAAGATGGGGCGGTCGCACTAATTTATGTTTGTGAGGCTGCTTTTTTCATGCAAGCATGTTGGGGAGAAGAAAATGAAAAATGAGTCTGTAACATGCATTTATCTTCAATTGTAACGATTATAGCATCACTCTTTTATCAAATTGAAAACTGCCACATGTTCTATGTGACAGTTTTCTAACTTACTTTTTATTTTTCTTTTTTCTTGTAAAACCGAATCCCACCAATATCAAAACAATCGCAATACCAGCAACACCAACCACCAGCACCATATTCACACCGCTAGTTTCCGTCACTGCAATCTGTGTACCTTCACCATCCCATTCAAATACAAGATAGCTTCCATCCACCGTACTGGAAACCGGACTCCATGTTCCATCCGAACCGCATACGTAAACCTGCAGTTTTTCTCCATCACAGCCATCAGGAATCAGGAAACGGCCTGCAGTTACATACTCGTTTTCATTCAGAGAAACATCCCATACTTCAATGAGTGTTCCGTCCACATCAACAAAAGATGCATCTGATTTTTCCAATACAACCTCTGCTTTCGACGTAAAGGTTCCCTGTACCAAAAGCACCGGTTTGTCATTTTCGCGGCACGCTTCACTTTGAATTGTTTTTTCGTAAGAATTGTAAGCAACTTCATACGTTTTATCAAAAACAACATTCGAAAGATCGTCTTCCTCAAGACCTTCCCATTCGCCCACATATCCTTCCTTTTCAGGAATAGCAGGCACCTGGGAAATATCTACATCTTCTCCCGGAGCAACAGAAATGGTTTCTTCCGTTCCATCTTCAAATACAAAATGAAGG
>JAXJUX010000012.1:0-18646 GCA_036308845.1 Ruminococcus sp. | reverse complement strand
CTCAGGAGAGCCTTCGTGAATAAAGCCGAACTAAGCGATGGATTTTCGAACTCGCTGTTCCCCAATGTTATTGAAAAGCAATACCAATTATCTTCTGTGCTCCCCTCACGAATTACAAATAAGTCTAACTATTGAAAAAACGCGCTGACACAACCATAAACTTATTTTATCGTGTAAGCGCGTTCTTTATACATATTATTTATTCTTCCACAGATTCTGTTTCTTCTGGAACAATTACATCTTCTGATGTTTCTTCTTTTTCTTCACGTACTTTTGCAATGCTTGCAACCGTAACATTTTCATCCAGATTCATCAGTTTTACACCAGATGCAATTCTTCCCAGATCTGAAATATTTGCGCAGGCAATTCTTATGACAATACCCTCTGTGGTAATCATCATAACTTCATTGTCTTCGTTTACAGCCTTAGCTCCGACAACGTATCCTGTCTTTTCTGTTATCTTATAGCATCTGACACCTTTACCGCCTCTGTTCTGTACCGTAAACTCATCGATTGATGTACGTTTACCCATACCTTTTTCAGAAGCAAATAACAGATACTGACCTTGTGTATTCAGCTGCATACCGATAACTTCATCATCATCCACCAGATTAATTCCACGTACACCCATGGAAACACGTCCTGTGCTTCTTACATCCGTGTCTTTAAATCTGATACACTGGCCATTTTTCGTTACAAGGAATACATCCTGTTCATTATTGGTATATTTTACTTCGATCAGTTCATCATCCTCGCGAAGTGCGATAGCTGCCAGACCGCTCTTTCTTACATTTGCGTATTCTTTGATGGATGTTTTCTTTACTAATCCATTTTTGGTTGCCATGATTAAATATAAATCCGGATGGTAAGCATCCATGGCAATCACAGCATTAATCTTTTCTCCAGGCTGAAGCTGCAACAGGTTCACAATTGCTGTTCCCCTTGCGGTTCTGCTTGCTTCCGGAATTTCATAAGATTTTAAGCTGTATACGCGTCCCTGGTTTGTAAAGAACATCATATAACTATGGGTATTTGCCATTATTAGTTCATCAATATAATCATCCTGAAGTGTCTGCATTCCCTTAATACCTTTACCGCCTCTTTGCTGGCTCTTAAAGGTATCGATTGTCATACGTTTGATATAACCTAATTTTGTCATGGCAATGACAACGTTTTCCTGTGGAATCATATCTTCAACAGAAATATCACTGTCATCAAATCCAATGGTAGTTCTTCTGTCATCACCATATTTTTCAGCGATTGCAACGATTTCTTCTCTGATTACGCCTAAAAGTACATTTCTGTCAGCCAGAATTGCCTGCAATCTCTGGATTTTTTCCATCAATTCCTTGTATTCAGCTTCCAGTTTTTCTCTTTCCAGACCTGTCAGAGCACGCAGACGCATATCTACGATTGCCTGAGCCTGAACATCTGTCAGACCAAATGCTTCAATCAATCCTTCTTTTGCAATCTGTGTGTTTCTGGATGCACGAATAATACGGATTACTTCATCAATATTATCCAGTGCTTTCAGCAGACCTTCCAAAATATGCGCACGTTCCTGTGCTTTGTTCAGGTCGTACTGTGTTCTTCTGGTCACAACTTCTTCCTGGTGTGCCAGATAATGCTGTAAAATTTCAAGCAGATTCATTACTTTTGGTTGATTATTTACCAATGCAAGCATGATAACGCCAAAGGTATCCTGAAGCTGTGTATGTTTATATAACTTATTTAAAATAACATTTGCATTTACATCACGGCGAAGTTCAATACAGATTCTCATACCTTCACGGCTGGAATGGTCATTTAAGTCTGTAATTCCTTCGATTTTCTTTTCTTTTACCAGCTCTGCGATTTTCTCGATCAGTCTGGCCTTATTTACCATATAAGGCAATTCTGTAACAATAATCTGGCTCTTTCCATTTGGAAGTGTTTCAATATTGGAAACGGCACGTACACGGATTTTTCCGCGTCCGGTACGGTATGCTTCTTCGATTCCTCTTGTTCCTAAAATGGTAGCACCAGTTGGGAAATCCGGGCCTTTTACAATTTTTAACAATTCGTCAATTGTAGTATCACGGTTTTCCAAAATAATATTATCAATGATTTTTACAACCCCATAAATCGTTTCTTTCAGGTTATGAGGCGGAATATTGGTAGCCATACCTACCGCAATACCGGAAGTACCGTTTACCAGCAGGTTCGGGTATCTTGCCGGCAACACAGAAGGTTCTCTTTCTGTTTCATCAAAGTTTGGTACAAAATCTACGGTATTTTTATTGATGTCTGCCAGCATTTCCATAGAAATTTTGCTCAGACGGGCTTCTGTGTATCGCATAGCGGCAGCGCCGTCACCGTCCACGGAACCAAAGTTTCCGTGTCCGTCAACCAATGGATATCTGGTAGACCAGTCCTGTGCCATATTTACCAGTGCTCCATAGATAGAGCTGTCTCCATGAGGGTGATATTTACCCATGGTATCACCGACAATACGTGCACATTTACGATGCGGTTTGTCAGGACCATTGTTCAATTCAATCATAGAAAACAGAACTCTTCGCTGTACTGGTTTTAAACCATCTCTGACATCCGGCAAAGCCCTGGATGCGATAACGCTCATGGCATAATCAATATACGACTCTTCCATTGTCTTTTTCAAATCCACGTCCTGGACTTTATCAAAAACATTATCTTCCATTTTTTTCTCCTTCTTTGCTTTTGTTAGATGTCAAGATTCTTAACTTTCAATGCATTTTCTTCAATAAATTCACGTCTTGGCTCTACTTTATCTCCCATAAGGGTTGTAAAGGTAAGGTCAAGCTCGGAAGATGATTCTTCATCCATCGTTACACGAAGCAGAATTCTTCGTTCTGGATCCATAGTTGTTTCCCAAAGCTGGTCTGCGTCCATTTCGCCCAGACCTTTGTAACGCTGGATTTTGTTATTTCCGTCACGTCCGATTTCAGAAAGAATATTATTTAATTCTGCATCACTGTATGCATACCACACTTTTTTATTTTTTTCGATTTTGTACAGAGGCGGCTGCGCCAGGTACACGTATCCCTGTTTGATCAGTTCCGGCATGAAACGATACAGGAATGTCAGCATTAATGTGGCAATATGCGCCCCATCAACGTCAGCATCGGTCATGATAATAATTTTGTGGTATCTTAATTTGGTAATATCAAAATCATCATGGATACCGGTACCAAATGCAGTAATCATTGCTTTGATTTCTGCATTACCATAGATACGGTCCAATCTCGCTTTTTCTACGTTCAAAATTTTTCCACGAAGCGGCAGAATCGCCTGTGTAGCACGGCTTCTGGCTGTTTTTGCTGAACCACCCGCGGAATCCCCTTCTACGATGTAAATTTCGCAGTTTTTCGGGTCTTTATCGGTACAGTCGGCCAATTTTCCAGGGAGTGCCATACCTTCCAGTGCTGACTTTCTTCTGGTCAGATCACGGGCTTTTCTCGCAGCTTCTCTGGCACGCTGAGACAGGATTGATTTTTCAATGATAATCTTAGCAACGGATGGATTCTGTTCCAGGAAAATTTCCAATACATCACTTACTACGCGGTCTACTGCCCCTCTGGCCTCGCTGTTTCCTAATTTCTGTTTAGTCTGTCCCTCAAACTGAGGTTCTTCAATCTTAACACTGACAATTGCGGTCAATCCTTCACGGATATCTTCCCCTGACAATTTCTCAGTGTCTTTTAATAATTTATTTTTTCTGCCATATTCATTGAATGTCTTTGTCAATGCATTTCTGAAACCGACAATGTGTGTACCACCTTCTGGCGTTGTAATATTATTTACAAATCCATAGGTAGTTTCATTGTAGGAATCGTTGTGCTGCATGGCAACTTCAACGGCAACTCCATCCTTTTCGCCTTCACAATAAATGATTTCCGGATAGAGTGCAGTTTTACTTCTGTTCAAATACGTAACAAATTCTTTGATTCCACCTTCATAATGAAATTCTTTTGTTACATCCTTCTCTCCGCGTTCATCTGTAATGCGGATTTTTAATCCTCTGGTCAAAAATGCCATTTCGCGGAAACGCTGTTTTAAGGTATCAAAATCAAACACGGTATCTTCAAAAATAGTGCCATCTGGTGAAAATGTTACCATCGTTCCAGTCTTGTCCGGCTCACATTCACCCACTACTTTTAATTTATAAATAGTTTTTCCTCTTTCGTATCTCTGGCGATAGATTTTTCCTTCATTGAAAACACTTACTTCCAGCCAGTTTGACAATGCATTTACAACGGATGCACCTACCCCGTGAAGACCACCGGATACCTTGTACCCTCCGCCGCCAAATTTACCGCCTGCGTGAAGGATCGTGAATACAACTTCAACCGCCGGGATTCCTGCTTTTTGATTGATACCGATTGGAATACCACGTCCATTATCCAAAACAGTAACTGAATTGTCTTTATGAATGGTTACGTCTATGGTATCACAAAATCCCGCCAGTGCTTCGTCCACAGCATTATCTACAATTTCATAAACCAGATGATGAAGTCCGCGCAGAGAAGTGCTTCCAATATACATACCGGGTCTTTTTCTGACTGCTTCCAAACCTTCCAATATCTGGATCTGATCTGCTCCGTATTCTGTACTCATCCTAATCCTCCTAATTTTGAGTCATTACTCGATTGTGCCATTTACAACGTGAAATACTTTATGAATGTCAAACTGATTCTGTACAAATTCATCCAAACCAGTACAGGTAATCATCGTTTGAATATCTTTTATGCTCTTTAATAAATAGTTTTGCCTGTTACTGTCCAGTTCAGACAATACATCATCCAGTAAAAGTACCGGATTTTCTTTGATCATATTTTTTACCAGATAAATTTCTGATAATTTCAGAGATAATGCTGCTGTTCGCTGCTGTCCCTGTGATCCATATCTGCGAATGTCGATTCCATTGACTCTCACACAAAAATCATCTCTGTGCGGTCCTACGGACGACATTTTATATTTTAAATCTTTTTCTCTTGCATTTTGCAGCTGGACTTCAAATTCTTCTTCCAATACATCCGGCTCATATTCCAAAACAATTTCTTCCTTGCCGCCGGTCAGATTTTTATGAATTTCCCTAATGATCTCATTTAATTCGATCATAAACTCTTTTCTCAGATGAATAATTTTCTTTCCATAGGAAACCATCTGCATATCCCACACGTCCAGCGTTTCTTCCAGACGCGGGGAAAAACTGATATCTTTCAATAATTTGTTTCTTTGGTTGATGATTTTATTATAATTTGCCAAATCTTGCAAATAAATCTTATGAAGCTGGCATAATTCCAAATCCATAAAGCGTCTTCGCTCGGAAGGACCGCTTTTGATAATATTCAAATCTTCCGGGGAGAAAAACACCAGATTCACAATCCCAAACAACTCGGAAGCCTTTCGGATTGGAATTCCATCAATGGCAATCCCCTTGGATTTACTTTTCTTCAAATGCATGTCTATCTTATGAGAAATACCGTCCTTATTGACTCTCATGCGAATATGAGACTCGTCTTGTTCGAACCGAATAACTTCTCTGTCCTTGCTTCCTCTATGGGATTTTGTTGTTCCGCAAAGATAGACTGCTTCCAGTACATTTGTTTTTCCTTGTGCATTATCACCAAAAAGGATATTTGTGCCCGCATCAAATTCCATGCATAAATATTCATAATTGCGATAATTGTTCAATTCCAAAGATTCAATATACATGATTCACCAACGTTACTTTATTTTTCAACTTTGATCTGCTGACCTTCAAATTCTACAATGTCACCATCATACAATTTACGTCCACGTCTGGTATCTACTTCATTGTTTACTTTTACTAAACCATCCTGAATCACGATCTTTGCTTCTACGCCATCCTCAACCAGATTTGCAGCTTTCAAAGCCTGACCAAGTTTGATAAATTCGTCTCTTAATTTAATAATTTCCATAATATTTTCACTCCTTAACGAGCTGCATTAAAGTTTACAGGTAAAATCAGATAAATATAAGATTCATTTTCGTCTTTGATGAAGCATGGAGCTTTTGGATTTACCAGATAAATATTAATCTGTTCATCATCAATAACTTTCAGTGCATCAATCAGGAATTTTGGATTGAAACCGATCATGATATCTTTACCTTCTTTTTCAATATCAATCTCTTCTTTCAAAGATCCAATCTGAGAATTGATGCTCAGTTCCATATTTACATCATCAATTTTAATAATAATAGGTTTTTTGTCGCTTTCTTTTACAAATAATGTAGCACGGTCGATACAATCCAGGAATTCTCTTTTATTAATTGTGAGTTTTGTCTCGTAATCGCTAGAAAGCATCTGGTCAATGCGGAAATACTGACCTTCGATCAGGCGTGAAACAACAATTGTGTTGTCAAATTCGAACACAATGTGGTTTGGTGCGAAGAAAATGTCTACCATATCTTCGATTTCACCGGACAAAATTTTACTGATTTCATTGAGTGTCTTTCCAGGAACGACAACTTTTTTGTCAGCGTAGTTGTCATTCAGTTCAATCTTTCGAATAGCAATTCTGTGTCCGTCCAGGGAAACCACTTTCAAAATATTATTTTTGATTTCAAAAAGTTCACCTGTCATTAATTTGTTGTTTTCGTTTGCAGCAATAGAGAAAATCGTCTGACGTATTGTTTCTTTTAAAGTGAACTGAGACAGACGAATGCCTTCTGTTTTTTCTATTACAGGCAAGTAGGAAAAATCTTCTCCAGATTTTCCGGGAATTGTGAATTTTGCTTTTTCACAGGTAATTGTTGTATTTAAATTGCTGTCAGTAGAAATTACTACATCATTATCAGGTAATTTCCGAATAATATCAGAAAAAATCTTAGCATCTAAAGCAATAATTCCTTTTTCTTCTATAATACCTTTCACTTTTGTTTCGATTCCAAGTTCCATGTCGTTGGATGTAAATTTGATTTCTGAAGTAGAAGCATCAATTAAAATACATTCTAGTATTGGCATGGTTGTTTTGGATGGAACCGCTTTCAGTGATATGTTAACGCTTTTTAATAATTCATTTTTGGAACAGATTAATTTCATAATGTGAATAACTCCCTTCAGTGAACCAACGGCTCAACTATATAATCTAAATAAGAAATTCGTAGTATTAGTAGTAGGGGTTGTGAATTTGTGGAAAACCCGATTTTGCCTAGAAAATAAAGGATTAATTGGCATGGATAACTTTGTGCATTCAGTAGAAGAATCATGTGAACAAAATGTGGATTCTTTTTGAGGTTCATGTTGTCCACATTTTATACACACGTAATTCACATACCAATTGTGGATAATTATTTGCCAGGTTGAAGTTTTTTCTTAATGATATCGATTGCCTTTTGTGTTGCAGGGGAATTTGGAATTTCTTTTTCGATTTTCTCAATTCCGTGCATGATTGTTGTATGATCTCGGTTACCAATATATTTTCCAATTGTCTTTAATGGAATATTGGTCATTTCACGGCAAAGATACATGGTAATTTGTCTTGGATAAACGACTTTACTGTTACGTTTAGATCCCATAATGTCTTCTGGGGTAATATCAAAATGTTCGGCAACTGTACTTATAATAAATTCCGGTGTGATCACACGTTTTTCATTTGGTGAAATGATATCTTTCAGTACAGTTTCTGCCAGTTCCATCGTAATTTCACGTTTTTCCAGATTCGCATATGCGATGATTTTGTTCAAGGAACCTTCCAGTTCTCGAATATTGGATTTGATGTTTTTGGCAATGTATTCGATGATGGCATCGTCCAGATTGTAGCCGTCCATTTCTTCTTTTTTTCGTAAGATGGCTACGCGTGTTTCGTAATCTGGTGATTGAATATCTGCCAAAAGTCCCCATTCAAAACGGGAACGGATACGGTCTTCCAGGATTTCCATATCTTTTGGAGGTTTATCACTGGAAATAATAATCTGTTTTTTGGCTCCATGGAGCGCATTGAATGTATGGAAAAATTCTTCCTGTGTAGATTCTTTTCCTATAATAAACTGAATATCGTCGATCAAAAGAACATCGATGTTTCTGTATTTTTCACGGAATTTTGTCATTGCAGTATTGTTACCGTTTCGAATTGCTTCGATCAGTTCATTTGTAAATTCTTCACTGGTTGTATAAAGAATCTTTTTGGAAGGATCTCTTTCTAATATAAAGTGTGCGACAGAGTGCATTAAATGGGTTTTGCCCAATCCAACTCCTCCATATAAAAAGAGAGGGTTGTAAATTTCGCCTGGAGATTCGGCAACTGCTAAGGATGCAGCATGTGCGAATTTGTTGTTGCTTCCTACGACGAAGGTATCAAAGGTATATTTTGGATTCAGGTTCGGGAAGTCTTTGTTCTTATTATTAGTAGCAAGGGATTGTTGCTTTTCTTCCTCCTGAATATCTTCAGGTAATATGAATTTTACGTCAAATTCTGAATTTGTTAGTTCCGAAATGGCTACTTTTAATGGCAGAGCATATTTTTTGCTGATGTATTCCAAGCCGACCTGCTGTGAAGGAACTAAAATATAGGCTACCTGATCCTCGACTTTATGAATTGTTAATGGCTTCAGCCATGTTTTAAAAGAAACATCTGTCAAAGCATGCTCCTTTTTTACCGTTTCTAATATTTCATCCCATTTTTCAAAGATTATGTTCATAATTCCTCCATTGGTGCAAGGTTACTCTCTGCCTAAAAAAAGAAACCTGAAAATTAGGTTCTTTTGCACTTGTCCTTTATTAGATAATATCTCTACTCTATATTATAATAAAACGGAAATTTTAGCAATGGCAAAAATAGAAGAACCTGAGGAAAATGTGGATAAGTTGATAAAAAAATAGGATAAAAATGAGTTATCCAGATTTGTGGATAGTGAAAAATATAGTTATACACATCGAAAAAAGCTAGAAAATAGGGGAATTTATCGAATTGTTTGGAAATTATACACAATAAAAAAGTGAGTTATCCACAAATTATCAACATTCTGTGGAAAACTTCCGTGAACTATGTGGAAATAGGGTGGATTGCTGTGGATATACTAAATGCGGCCTGTTATTGCAAAGCAATAGCAATTATCTGCGTCCGTTCCCAACGAATTACAAATAAGTATGCATTTACGAAAAAACAAGGAAAATCAAAGGAAAATGCTTGACTTGACTGGTGTTTGTGAATATAATTGAAATGATGTTTTCTGACTAACATGCATGAAGAACGATGAAAATACAACCGCATATGGTTTTGAAGGAGGTGCCTTTAATATGAAAATGACATTTCAGCCAAAAAAGAGATCCAGAGCAAAAGTTCACGGATTCAGAGCAAGAATGAGCACAAAAGGTGGAAGAAAAGTTCTTGCAGCTAGACGTGCAAAAGGAAGAAAAGTATTATCCGCATAAGATAAATAAGACCGCAGTTATGTGGTCTTTTCTTCTATATAGAAATAATTTTTAAATTTGTCTTTAAAGGAAATGATCTATGGAATATTCAGAGAGCTTAAAAAAGAACAGAGATTTCCAAGTGGTTTATAAGACGGGAACATCCTATGTGAATAAATATTTAGTTATGTATGTTAGAAAAAATCAGTTGGATAAAAACAGAATCGGAATCTCAGTTAGTAAAAAAGTGGGTAATAGTGTAGTACGCCATCGGCTCTGCAGACTGGTAAGAGAAAGCTATCGTCTGAACGAAAGTCTGTTTCCAAGAGGATTAGATATTGTTGTAGTGGCCCGCGTGAGTGCAAAAGAGAGAACGTTTCGTGAGATTGAGAGTGCATTCCTACACCTTGGCAGGTTACATCATATTGTACGGAGTGAACAACATGAAGAACATAATGATTAAAGCAATTCGATTTTATCAAAAATATTTATCTCCTTTAAAGAGTACCAAATGCCCATATTATCCGTCCTGTTCCCAATATGGACTGGAAGCGATACAGAAGTATGGGGCATTAAAAGGAGGGCTTTTGGCCCTTTGGCGAATTCTGCGGTGTAATCCTTTTTCAAAAGGAGGAGTAGATCCGGTTCCGTAGAATTTTTTGAACGTAACGTTTATTCGAGTTACACTTAAGGAGGAAATTACAAGTGAATATGGTAATGACAAAAGTTACCACACCAATTATTGGATGGGTTGCCAGTATTCTTGGATGGGTAATCAATGCTATTTATGAACTGTTGGAATTGATTGGAATTCCGAACATTGGTCTGGCCATTATTCTGTTTACTATTGTTGTTTATATGGCAATGCTGCCATTGCAGATCAAACAGCAGAAATTTAGTAAACTGAATAGCATTATGCAGCCGGAACTGCAGAAGATTCAGGCAAAGTATAAAAATAAAAAAGACCAGGAATCTATGCAGAAACAGAACGAAGAAATCAATGCTGTTTATATGAAATATGGAGTTTCTCCAACAGGAAGCTGTGTACAGTTATTGATTCAGATGCCGGTACTTTTAGCTCTGTATCAGGTAATTTATAAAATTCCAGGATATATTACTGGTGTAAAAGAAATTTTTGTTGGACTTGCAGAACAGATCACATCTGTAAATGGTTTCAGTGATATTATCAATACATTTATGACTGAAAATCAGGTTACCGTTTATGGAATGAAAACAGGTACAGAACTTGCAGTAGAAAATGTTATTGACTTCTTGTATGGTCTTCAGCCAGCACAGATGGAAGCATTTTCTAAATTGCCTGAGTTTTCCGCATTTTCAGCTACTTTTGCTGAAGTAACTGCGAATGCAGATGATATTAGAAAATTCCTTGTTTTGAATATTTCTGATACTCCAATGTCTATCATCAAATCCGGATGGGCTTCCGGAAGCTATCTGATGGTTATTGCAGCTGTATTGATTCCGGTTTTGGCATGGTTTACACAGTGGCTGAACTACAAACTGATGCCACAGACATCCACTTCCAATAACAATGGAGCTGAAAGCTCTATGGAAACTACAATGAAGAGTATGAACACAGTAATGCCAGTTATGTCTGCTGTATTCTGTTTCTCTTTCCCTGTAGGTATTGGTATTTACTGGGTAATCGGTGCTGTGATCCGTTGTGTACAGCAGGTTGTTCTGAATAAGAAAATGGACAATATGGACGTAGATGAATACATCCGTAAAAATCAGGAAAAAACAAGACAGAACATGATCAAACGCGGTATTGATCCAGATAAGATCAATCAGCAGGCGCGTATGAACGTTCGTAATATTCAGCAGCCTGAAAGAAAGAAACCAGAACTTAGTGCAGAACAGAAAGCTGATAAGGTGAAGAAATCCACCGAATATTATAAGAATACAGAGTACAAACCAGGAAGTCTGGCTGCGAAAGCTAACATGGTAAAACAGTTTGATGAAAAGGGCAAGAAGAAATAGGGGGATGACCATGGAATTCAGAGAGTTTACTGCCAAAACAGTAGCTGAAGCCACAACAAAGGCTTGTTTGGAATTTGGTACTTCCAGTGACAATCTTGAAATTCAGATTGTACATGAAGGTACATCAGGTTTTTTAGGAATTGGTAGAAAGCCTGCAATTATCAAAGTTCGCAAAAAATTTGAAGAAGAAGAATTCGATATTCTGAAAGAATTGAGAAAAGAAGAAAAAGCTGCAAAAAGCGAACCAGTGAAAAAAGAAATCAAAAAAGAGGTTAAAAAAGACGTCAAGAAAGAAATCAAAAAAGACGTGAAAAAAGAACCTAAAAAAGAAAATAAACCTGAAGCTGCAAAAGAGCAGAAAAAAGAATTCAAGAAAGAATCCAAAAAAGATGCTCCAAAGCCTCAGAAAAAAGAAGCAAAACCAGTTGTAAAAGAAGAAGCACCTGCAAAAGTGGAAGTGAAAAAAGAAGAAAAGAAACCAGTCGTTCGTACAGAAGAACAGATTGCTGCTATGAAAGCAGAAGCTGAAAAATTCCTGACTGGTGTATTTAAAGCCATGGAACTTCCAGTAGATATCACAATCGAATATGATAAAGAAAACGATTGTCTGTCTGTTGATTTTGCCGGAGAAGATATGGGTATTCTGATTGGAAAGAGAGGACAGACTCTGGATTCCCTTCAGTACCTGACAAGTCTGGTTGTAAATAAAGGACAGCAGGATTATGTAAGAGTTAAACTGGATACAGAAAACTACAGAAGCCGTAGAAAAGATACTCTGGAAAATCTTGCAAAAAATATTGCGTTTAAAGTACGCAAAACAAGAAAACCAGTAGTGCTGGAACCAATGAATCCTTATGAAAGAAGAATCATTCATTCTGCACTGCAGGGTAACAAATTTGTAGAAACATACAGTGAAGGAAATGAACCTTACCGTCACGTAGTTGTTGTATACAAAGGAAGATAATATTTATTGTATTAGTTGAATTTTGTATTTGGAAAAGATGTTATTTCGTATTACGGGAATAGCATCTTTTCCTGTATTGAAGGAAGGATTGAATCATGACAGGAGATACCATAGCTGCAATTGCTACCGCCATGACTGCATCAGGAATCGGGATTGTCCGCATTAGTGGAGACGATTCCATGGAAATTATCAGCAAAATTTATCGTTCAAAAAATGGGAAAAAGAAGATTAAAGAGGTAAAAACACACACCATCCATTATGGATATATTTATGATGGAGATCAGATGGTGGATGAAGTTCTTGTAATGATTATGAACGGACCTCATAGTTATACGGGAGAAGATACCGTTGAGATTGACTGCCATGGCGGTGTATTTGCCATGAGAAAAGTATTGGAAGCAGTCATTCATGCAGGGGCAAGACCGGCAGAACCGGGTGAATTTACAAAAAGAGCATTTTTGAACGGAAGAATCGATTTATCTCAGGCGGAAGCGGTAATTGATGTTATTAACGCAAAAAATGAATATGCCCTGAAAAGTTCCATAAGCCAGCTCAAGGGTTCTGTTATGAAATCCATTGAGGATATTCGCAGCAAGATCATTTATCATATTGCGTTTATTGAGTCGGCGCTGGACGATCCGGAACATATCAGCATTGATGGATATGGGGATGAACTGGCAGTCGTAGTTGGCGAAGAAAAAAAGAAAATTAAAAAGTTGATAGATTCCTTCTCAGAAGGTAAAATGATACAGGAAGGGATTCGTACTGTTATTGTTGGAAAACCAAATGCAGGAAAATCCTCACTTTTGAACTGTCTGGTAGGGGAAGAAAAAGCGATTGTTACCGATATTGCGGGAACTACCAGAGACGTATTGGAAGAGACCATTGTGCTCCAGGGAATTTCTTTGAAAATGATGGATACTGCAGGCATCCGAAACACGGACGATGTGGTTGAAAAAATTGGTGTGGAAAGAGCAAGAACTTATGCAAAAGATGCCGATTTGGTGTTGTATGTGGTTGACTCATCTACAGAAATGGATGAAAATGATGAAGAGATTCTGGAGCTTTTGAAAGATAAAAAGGCGATTGTTCTTTTGAATAAGAGTGATTTGGAACCAGTGGTTACAAAGGAAATGTTAAGTGAAAGAACAAACAACCCGGTAATCCCGATTTCTGCGAAAGAAGAATCCGGTGTGGAGATTCTGGAACAGCAGATCAAAGAGATGTTTTTCTCAGGAGAAATTTCTTTTAATGACGAAGTGTACATTACCAATGTGAGACATAAAAATGCGCTGGAACAGGCATATCAGAGTCTGAACATGGTAGAAAACAGCATTGAAATGTGTATGCCGGAAGATTTCTTCTCAATTGATCTGATGAATGCGTATGAGGAATTGGGAAGTATTATCGGTGAATCTGTTGGAGAAGATTTGGTAAATGAAATCTTCAGTAAATTCTGTACAGGTAAGTAGTGTGAAATTAAGAGAGCTTCGAAGAAGCGCAGAAACTGGTTTCACACGTGCAAAATAGGAGAATTATTATGAATCATGTAGTGGAAAATTATGATGTGGCCGTTATAGGAGCTGGTCATGCAGGTTGTGAAGCAGCATTGGCAGCCGCAAGACTTGGTATGGAAACCATTATTTTTACCGTAAGTGTAGACAGTATTGCGCTGATGCCATGTAATCCAAACATCGGAGGAAGTTCAAAAGGTCATTTGGTAAGAGAAATCGATGCTTTGGGCGGAGAAATGGGTAAGGTCATAGATAAGACCTTCATTCAGTCAAAAATGCTGAACAAATCCAAAGGACCTGCGGTACATTCCCTTCGTGCGCAGGCGGATAAGAAAAATTACAGCAATACCATGCGTCAGGTGCTGGAAAATACAGATAAATTAACAATCAAACAGGCTGAAGTAACCGAATTGATTGTTGAAGAAGGTGTTGTAAAAGGTGTTAAGACATATTCTGGAGCAACCTATTATTGTAAAGCTGTTGTTTTGTGTACCGGAACTTACCTGAAATCAAGATGTATCTATGGGGATGTAAGTAATTACACAGGGCCAAATGGTCTGCAGGCAGCGAATTATCTGACGGATTCTTTGAAAGCAAACGGCGTGGAAATGTTCCGTTTCAAAACGGGTACACCGGCTCGAATTGATAAGAGAAGTATTGATTTTTCCAAGATGGAAGAACAAAAAGGGGATGAAAGAGTTGTACCATTTTCATTTTCCACGGATCCGGAAGATGTGCAGATTGATCAGGTGTCCTGCTGGCTGACCTATACAAATGAAAAAACACATGAAATTATTCGTGCAAATCTGGACCGTTCTCCATTGTATTCCGGTATGATTGAAGGAACTGGACCAAGATATTGCCCATCTATTGAAGATAAAGTAGTTAAATTTTCTGATAAACCAAGACATCAGGTATTTATTGAACCAGAAGGATTGAATACCAATGAAATGTATGTTGGTGGTATGTCAAGTTCTCTGCCGGAAGATGTACAGCATGACATGTATCATTCCGTACCGGGTCTTGAAAACGCGAAAATCGTAAGAAATGCCTATGCGATTGAATATGATTGTATCAATCCAAGACAACTTCATGCCACATTGGAATTTAAAAATATCAAAAATCTGTTCAGCGGTGGACAGTTTAATGGAAGTTCCGGATACGAAGAAGCGGCTGCACAGGGATTGGTAGCCGGTATCAATGCTGCTATTAAAGTACAGGGACGTGATTTGATGGTATGGGACCGTTCCGAGGCATATATTGGAGTATTGATTGATGATTTGGTAACAAAAGAAAATCATGAACCATATCGTATGATGACAAGCCGTGCGGAATACAGACTCCTTTTGAGACAGGATAATGCGGACCTTCGTCTGAGAAAGAAAGGGTATGAAGTTGGGCTGATCAGTGAAGAACAGTATCAGGATCTGCTGAAAAAAGAACAGCAGATTGCAGAAGAAATCGAACGTGTAGAACATGTGAATGTAGGTGCAAGTGCTGAGGTACAGGCTGTGCTGGAATCCTTTGGAAGCACACCATTAAGTTCAGGGGCAACTTTGGGAGATTTGATCCGAAGACCAGAACTTACATATCAGTGTCTGGCACCGATTGATAAAAAACGTCCGGAACTTCGTGAAGATGTACAGGAACAGGTAAATATCAATATCAAATACGATGGATATATCAAACGTCAGTTAAAACAGGTAGAGCAGTTTAAGAAACTGGAAAAACGCCAGATTCCTGCGGATATCAATTATGATGATGTAAAGAGTCTGCGTATTGAAGCAGTTCAGAAGCTGAAATTATATCAGCCTTTGAATATCGGGCAGGCTTCTCGTATTGCAGGAGTTTCCCCGGCAGATGTTTCTGTATTGCTGGTATATCTGGAAAGTACACATCACGCATAGTTTTATGTAAGGAAACATCTTCACGTAAGGTGAGGATATGTGAAAAGTAGGAGGTTTTATGGAAAATTACTCTACAGAATCCTTTGTGAAGGGATTGGAGCAATTAAACATTGAATTAAGTGAAAATCAGATTCAGCAGTTTTTAAAATATTACGAAATGCTGGTGGAATGGAATAAGGTCATGAATCTGACTGCCATTACAGAATATGAGGAAGTTGTTGCGAAACATTTTCTGGACAGTCTGGCATCTGTAAAGGTATGTGATTTTTCTAAAATCAAAACGGTGATTGATATTGGAACGGGAGCTGGATTTCCGGGAATTCCATTGAAAATCGCATTTCCACAGTTAAACATTGTTTTGCTGGATTCCTTGAACAAACGCATTAACTTCTTAAATGAAGTAATACGTGAACTTGGACTTCAAGATATTCGCTGTATTCATGGCAGAGCGGAAGATTTTGCAAAGCAGAAGGAATACAGAGAAAACTTTGATTTGTGTGTGTCCAGAGCAGTGGCGAATATGAGTACTTTGTCAGAGTATTGTATGCCATATGTGAAAGTAAATGGATATTTTGTTCCGTACAAGTCCGGAAAAATTGATGAAGAACTGGAACAGGCGAAAAAAGCAGTGGCTGTTCTGGGTGGAAAAATTGAACACGTAGAGAAATTCCAGTTGCTGGATACCGATATGGAACGTTCCTTTGTGGTAGTGAAAAAACAGAAGGCAACACCGAAGAAATATCCGAGAAAAGCTGGGATGCCATCGAGAGAACCGATAGCGTAAAAGAATAATGAATAGATAAAAAAGTAAAAGTACCGTAAGAAGAAATGAAAAAAACTTCTTGCGGTATTTTTTTGTCCGAATTTGCGGGTGGTTTCACAAAATGAACACAGTTTTATTGAAAGTTAAACACAAATTTTTCTTATGATTGTAAAGATAGTTTGTTCTTTAATAAAAGGAGGGTTATGTATGATTGAAGTGAAGAATCTGGTGAAGAAATATGGTGATCATGTTGCAGTGGATCATCTTTCTTTTCAGATAGAAAAGGGGCAGGTATATGGATTTCTTGGACCAAATGGTGCGGGAAAATCCACGACGATGAATATTATGACGGGATATATTGCGTCTACGGAGGGGGAAGTGATCATTGATGGTTTTAATATCGTAGATGAACCGGAAGAAGCTAAAAAACGAATTGGGTATCTGCCGGAACTGCCGCCTTTATATGTAGATATGACGGTGGGAGAATATTTGAGTTTTGCGGCAGAATTGAAAAAAATTCCGAAAAAAGAAAGAAGAACACAGATGGAAGCTGTGATGGAAATGGTAGGCATCACAGATATGGAAGGCCGATTGATCAAAAATCTTTCCAAGGGATACAAACAGAGAGTAGGGCTTGCCCAGGCAATTTTAGGATATCCGGAAATTATCATTCTGGATGAACCGACAGTTGGTCTTGACCCAAAACAGATTATTGAAATACGTGATCTGATAAGAAAATTGAGTAAAAAACATACAGTTATCTTGAGTTCACATATTCTTTCGGAAGTCAGCGCGGTCTGTGATTATGTTATGATCATCAATCATGGAAAATTGATTGCAAGTGATAAGACGGAAAATCTGGAGAAAATGACACTTGGTTCCAATACACTGGAAGTTTCTGTGAAAGGCAAACAGAGTGACATCAAAAAAGTATTGGATAAAATTGAGGTAATCAGAGAACTAAAATGGAAAGACACAAAAGAAGATATCATAAGTTTTGTGTTAGAAACAGAAGAAAAGGATGATATTCGTGAAGAACTCTTTTATTTGATGGCAGAACACAGAATGCCGATTATGGAAATGAAATCTACCACAATTTCTCTGGAAAATATTTTCCTTGAATTGACGGAAAACGACAGAAATCTACTGGAAGGAACTGGAAAAGAGTCTGTCAAAATGGAATCTGCAGAAGTAGATAAATCTGCAGAAATGAAATTTGTCAAAAAGAAATCGGTAGAAAAGAAATCTGCAGATAAGGAAAATGAGGCAGAAGAAGGAGGAGACAAAGATGCTGGCGATTTATAAAAAAGAAGTAAAAGGATATCTGACTTCCATGATTGGATATTTGTTTATTGCATTTATTCTTCTTTTGGAAGGGATTTATTTTACGGCATACAACATTCAGGGGGCTTATCCGATTTTTGGGGTAACGTTAAGTTCGATTACTTTTGTGTTTTTGATTTTGGTTCCGGTTCTCACTATGAAGACGATTTCAGAAGAAAGAAAACAGAAGACAGATCAGATGCTTTTGACCTCTCCAGTGTCCGTGGGACAGATTGTGGTTGGTAAATATCTGGCGCTTTTGTCTGTATATATGATTGCCATAGCAGTTATTTGCACATATCCATTGGTTATGAGTAAATATGGTGAAGTTTCTTACCCAATGGCGTATACGGCGATTTTTGGATTTGCACTTTTAGGGGCAGCATTGCTTTCTATTGGTCTGTACATGTCTTCGCTTACGGAAAATCCGGTGATTGCGGTGGTGCTGACCTTTGTGGTTTTGTTTGTGTGTTATATGATTGAAGGAATTGGTACTTTGATTTCGGATACCTCCTTTACTTCATTGGTAATTTATCTGTTATTGGTGGCGGTTTTAGGAATTGTCATATATCAAACGCTTCAAAATCTTTGGATTGCTGTTGGAATTGCAGGAGTTGGAGAGGCAGTTTTGATTATTTTATACGTGATTGACTCAACAAAATTTGAAAGTAGTATTCAGAATTTCCTTGAAGTGTTCAATCTGGTAGGGCATTTTGATAACTTTACCAGCGGAATTTTGGATATACAGGGAATGGTTTATTTTTTGTCTGTGGCTGTAGT
>JAXJUX010000011.1:0-6864 GCA_036308845.1 Ruminococcus sp. | reverse complement strand
GGTCTGGTTATGGCTACGCAGACAGAAGTATTGTCAATCAATAAAGCTGCGCAGATTTTGTTTCAGGTACAAAAGGAAGAATGTCTCCGTAAACCTATCAGCAGCGTCAGCCGTAACAAAGATTTAATCAATGCCTTAAATCGGGCGTTGGAAGGTACGTACAATGAGACTGTTTTGCAGGTTCGAGGAAGAAGCTACCAATTATTGGCTAATCCGGTCAGCATATCCGGAAAAATATATGGTGCAGTCATTCTGGTTTGGGATGTTACGGAAAAGAAAGAAGCTGAAAAGCTTCGCCGGGAATTTTCTGCAAATGTTTCGCATGAACTGAAAACGCCTTTGATGTCAATATCAGGTTATGCGGAATTGATTAAAAATGGAATGGTTCAGGAAAGAGATATTCCAGAATTTGCAGGTCGAATCCATCAGGAAGCGAATCGTCTGACTGCACTGGTACAGGATATTATTCAGTTGTCAAAACTGGAGGATGGGGCACAGACATTTCCAATGGAAAGTGTGAACATTTATGAAATGACACAGGATATTTTCAAGGATCTGGAACATTCTGCAAAGAAAAAAGGTGTCACCATGGCTTTGCATGGAGGTTCTGCAGAAATTACAGGTGTTCGCCATGTGTTGTATGAAATGTTATTTAATCTGATGGATAATGGGATTAAGTACAATGTAGAAAATGGTTGGATGAACGTAAGGGTTTGGACCACGCTGGAACATATTTACTGGCAGGTGCAGGATGGTGGAATCGGCATTGCACCCGAAGAACAGGAACGAGTGTATGAACGATTTTATCGTGTAGATAAGAGTCATTCCCGCCAATCCGATACAGGTGGTACTGGTCTTGGGCTTTCTATCGTAAAACATGGAGCTGTTATGCACCAGGCGTCCATCACAACAGAAAGCCAGCCGGGAAAAGGGACAACGATTACACTGGCATTTCCGAAGGAATACATCAAAATATCTTAAATAGAAAGCATATATTTGGAATTTCCCAGATATATGCTTTTTGTGATTCGGATGGGGAAAGTATGTATTCCTCATGAAACAAATTACAATTTCTGGATAAGGACGGGTATCGGAGGGTTGTTTGGGCGATTGTAATAGCTGGAAAGGATGACGAGATATTTTTTCGTATCCAACTGTTTTAAATAGTCCAGCAGTGCATCCCGTTCTTCGAATCCACTGTCACCGCCGCTATAAATGCAAAGGCTCATAAGGCCGTGTTTTTTGAGTAAAGTCAGTCCTTGTTCGATTGCCTGTATGCTGGTGTCTTTGTGCGTGGCGATGCTGTGATCACCGGATGGAAGATAGCCAAAGTTAAAAACAATGCAGGAAACGGTTTCAGGATCGGCATAGTCGATCATGTGGGTATGGCTCTCTAAAAGCAAAGTCACATTTTTGTCAGCCTGCTGTGCGTCCAGACGTTTTTTTGTTTCTTGTAAGGCGATTTCCTGTATATCAAAAGCAAGAACACGTCCCGTAGGTCCTGTCAACTGACTTAACAATAAAGTGTCGTGTCCGTTCCCCATGGTGGCATCAATGCACAAATCACCTGGTTTTACATGAAGGGTCAGGAAATGTCTGCACCAGTCTGTAATTTTCCATATATCCATTTGTTTTGCCTCATTTCGTGATTTTTTCTATTTATTATAGAATTATGAAAGAAAAATGTAAATAATTGAATGGAAAAAAGCAGGTGAGAATACTTGCGGTTTTGCAGAAAAGAAGTTATCATTATAACATAAAGAGAAAATGGAGATATTTATGGAAAAAAATAAGGGTAGAAATAACAGTCAGAAGAATGTTCGTAAGAAAAAACGAATGAGTTATAAGAAGCGGATTCAGACTATCCAGATTGGCGCGATCACTTTTGCCGTATTTTTGACCTTGATTGTGGGCGCTCAGATATTGACAAGCAGGTTGGTAGGAGAACCAGATAACTCCAATATGGCATCTACTGCAGATCAGGCGTTGGATGAAGCTGCGGTTACAGATGTACCAGATGATAACAGCTCTCAAACAGCTGTAAGTACGACAACGCCGGAAGCGGTAGAAAGTGAACAAATTGATCATGCAGAAGCAACGCCAACTGGGGAAGCAGAAAGTTCTGAACCGGCTGAGGAAGTGCAGATTACCATTAGTGCAGCAGGAAACTGTACGATTGGTGGGGACGAATCTTTTAGTACAGCCAACAACTTTGATGCATTTTATATTGTAAAAAAAGATTTGGGATATTTATTCCAGAATGTGAAAGATATTTTTGCAGCAGATGATTTGACGATCATCAACATGGAAGGAACGTTGACTGAGGTAAATACCAGACAGGAGAAAACATACGCATTTAAAGGAAGTCCAAAGTATGCACAGGTGTTGAGTCTGGGAAATGTAGATGCGGCGAATCTGGGCAATGACCATAGCAAAGATTATGGGGAACAGAGTTATGCTGATACCATCCAGAATCTGGAAAGTGAAGGAATTGTTGCTTTTGGCAATGAACGCGTTGCGGTAATGGATATCAAAGGTATCAAAATTGGACTTGTTGGAATCAATGAAACAGCTTCTGGTCTGGAATGTCAGACAGAGCTTATTGCAAATATCAACCAGGCCATTGAACAAGGTTCAGAAGCTGTTATTGTAAGTTTCCATTGGGGAGATTTGGAAAGTACCGTTCCGGATGACGTACAAAAAGAACTTGCGCATATAGCGATTGACAATGGCGCAGATCTGGTATTGGGACATCATCCAAAGACCTTACAGGGAATCGAAAAATACAATGGAAAAAATATTGTGTATAGCCTGGGCAATTTCTGTTATGGCGGTGAATTTATGCCGACAGATAAAGACACCATGATTTATCAGCAGACATTTACGTTCCATGATGGTGTGCTTGTTGAGGATGATGTTACGAATATTATTCCATGTAAGATGTCCTCTTTGGATGAATATAATGATTATCAGCCAACGCCGGCAGAAGGAACAGAAGCGGACAGAATCTTACAAAAAATCAATGAACAGAGCGCAGCATTAGCTTCGTAAGAATAAAAGAAGGACAAAGACAGAGGGAGTTTTTGTCCTTCTTTGTTTTGTAGGTATATGTTGAAGATATTTCAAGGATGAGTTTAGGTATTATGCACCAATGTTTCGTTGAGACTATTAAATTGGACTTATTTGAAAATATCTACTGGTGTCCTCCGGAAATTGGATAATATTTTGGGGTTAGAATTTAAGAAAAGAGAAATCCCGGCAGGGGAGCTACCGGGATTTCGAGGGGAGTATAAATAATTAATAAGGGGTTATTAATTGTAAAAAAAATTTTTGAAGGGTAAATTCTTTTTACTAAAGAGATTATAATACATATTAATAAAAAAATCAATAAAGAAATTACTGCATATTTATAGAAAAAAGGAGATATTTTTATGATTTCATTGATTTCTATTCGTGAATTGGATGATTATGTGGAAAAATATATGAATATTGGCATTATTGACGTAAGAAGCCCGGAGGAATTTCAAAAATCACATATCCGTTCTGCAGTAAATATTCCCTATGAAGAAGGCATGAAATGGGATTTGGATAGAAGAAAACGATATTTGCTGTATTGCGACAGAGGCGCTACCAGCCTTATGGCGGCCAGAGAAATGAAAAGACAGGGTTATCAGGTTGCTTCTGTTTCGGGAGGAATCTGGGAATATACGGGGAGAAATCTTGTTTTTTCCCGCTAATCATAGTAGAATAAGAAAGAATCGCAACGGGTGATAGTTCACCCGTTGTGTGAAAAAAAGGATAAAATAAGTTGAGGTATCAATCGATGAAATATATGATAGCATCTGACATTCATGGCTCTGCGTATTATTGCAGAAAAGTGTTGCAGGCGTTGGAAGAAGAAGGCGCGGATCGTTTGATCTTGTTGGGGGATTTGTTGTATCATGGTCCAAGAAATGATCTCCCTTTGGAATATGCACCAAAACAGGTAATTCCGATGTTAAATGGAATAAAAGAAAAGCTTTTGGCAGTGAGAGGAAACTGTGATACTGAAGTAGATCAAATGGTTCTGGAATTTCCGATCATGGCGGATTATGCAGTGCTGGAACATAAGGGAAAACTGATTTATTGTACACATGGTCATGTATATAATGAAAAAAATCAGCCGCCATTGAAGCAGGGAGACGCGATTTTGCATGGACATACCCATGTATTGCAGGCAAAAGAAGTGGATGGAATCAAAATCTTGAATCCGGGTTCCACATCCATACCAAAAGAAGGAAATCCACCAACGTATGCCATTTTACAGGATGGTATTTTTACGATAAAAACATTTGACAAAGAAATTATAAAGGAATATCAGATATGAGACAATTTGAACTGATTGCACCATGTCATTTTGGACTGGAAGCAGTATTAAAAAGAGAAATTATTGATTTGGGATATGAAATTGTGAAAGTGGAAGATGGGAAAGTTACCTTTTTGGGTGACGAACAGGCCGTAGCATATGCAAATATGTTTCTGCGAACCGCAGAACGTATTTTGCTGAAGGTGGGAGAATTTAAGTCTTGTACGTTTGATGAATTGTTTGAAGCGACCAAACAGCTTCCATGGGAAGAATACATTCCTGCCAATGGAAAATTCTGGGTGAAAAAAGCTTCTTCTATTAAAAGTAAATTGTTCAGCCCATCCGATATTCAGTCCATTATGAAAAAAGCAATCGTGGAACGATTGAAACAAAAATACAGAAAAGAATGGTTTGAGGAAGATGGTGCAAGTTTTCCAATCCGCGTATCTTTGATGAAAGACGTGGTGACGGTTACGATTGATACCACTGGTGTATCTTTGCATAAACGTGGATATCGTAAATTGCAGTCCAAAGCACCTATTTCCGAAACTCTGGCAGCAGCTTTGATCATGTTGACTCCATGGAAATCTGACCGTATTCTGGTTGACCCATTTTGCGGAAGTGGTACATTTTTGATTGAAGCGGCTATGATGGCATCAAATATGGCACCAGGAATCAATCGTTCTTTCCTGGCAGAAGACTGGAAGGATTTGATTCCGAGAAGACATTGGTATGATGCGCTGGAAGAAGCGCAGGATTTGGTAGACACGAATCTGGAAATGGATCTGCAGGGATACGATCTGGATGGCGCTGTGGTGCGCAATGCCCGTGAAAATGCGGTTTGCGCAGGCGTAGATCATTTGATTCATTTTCAGCAGAGAGATGTGGCAAAATTGCGCCACCCGAAAAAATACGGATTTATTATAACAAACCCTCCATATGGTGAACGTCTGGAAGATAAAGAAATGCTTCCTGATCTGTATCGTACCATTGGACAGGTATACGAAGGCTTGGATGCGTGGTCTATGTATCTGATTACCAGCTATGAAGATGCGGAACGTTATATCGGGAAAAAGGCAGATAAGAACCGTAAAATTTATAATGGTATGATTCGTACTTATTATTATCAGTTTATGGGTCCAAGACCACCGAAGAAAAATTAGGATGAAAAGGGAGAACAGTATGCAGCGTGTGATTTTTGCAACGGGAAATGCCGATAAAATGAGAGAAATCCGTGAAATTTTAAGTGATTTGCCTGTGGAAGTAGTTTCTATGAAAGAAGCAGGGATTGTTGCGGATGTTGTGGAAGATGGAAGTACATTTGAAGAAAATGCGATCATCAAAGCGAAGGCAATCATGGAAATTGCTCATGAAGTGGTACTGGCTGATGATTCCGGTCTGGAAATTGATTATTTGAATAAAGAACCGGGAATTTATTCTGCGAGATATATGGGAGAACATACTTCCTATCGAATCAAAAATGCGAATTTGATTGAACGTTTAAACGGTGTGCCGGATGAAAAGAGAACGGCTCGATTTGTCTGTGCCATTGCAGCAGCATTTCCGGATGGAAGTGTGGAAACAACTTACGGTACGATTGAAGGGCGTATTGGCTATGAAGAAAAGGGAGAAAATGGATTTGGTTATGATCCGATTTTCTATGTGCCGGAATTTGGCTGTACAACTTCGGAATTGACAGAGGAGCAGAAAAATGCAGTCAGCCATAGAGGAAATGCATTACAATTGATGAAACCGATTTTAAAAGAAAAAATGGGCTTATAATTTGCAGAGGGAAATATGAAGGTTTTGGTGATTAGTGATACACATGGTTACGAAGGCGATGTTTTAAGAATTTTATATAAAGAGTCCAAAATTGACCTGTTGATTCATTGCGGAGATGTGGAAGGCGGACAGTGGAAGATTCAGGAGATGGCGGGATGCCCTTGCTGGTTTGTGAAGGGAAACAATGATTATTTTTGGGATTTGCCGGAAGATGTTCTTATTAATATAGGAAATATAAAGGTATTTGTTACCCACGGACATTTATATGGAATTCATACGACAAAAGCCCGTGTGGAAGCGGAAGCACGCAAACGCGGAGCGCAGATTGCCATGTTTGGTCACACCCATTACCCTTATTTGGAACAGAAAACAGGTTTGACATTATTGAATCCTGGCAGTCTCACCTACCCACGGCAGGCGGGGCGCCAGGGTAGTTATATGATTCTGGAAATCAATGAGGCAGGAGAGGTCAAATACACGCAAAAGTATTTGGAATTGTAGCAAAAAAAGATAAAATAAAAAAAATTAAAAAAAGTTGAAAAAAGGTGTTGACATTTTGGGATTGCTATAATATAATACATCTTGTCTTGAGGGACAGAACAAAAGAAATAAAGAAAACGGGGTGTGGCTCAGCTTGGCTAGAGCGCCTGGTTTGGGACCAGGAGGTCGCAGGTTCGAATCCTGTCACCCCGATTTATTAACCCTTGCGGGTGTAGTTCAATGGTAGAACACCAGCC
>JAXJUX010000010.1:0-1597 GCA_036308845.1 Ruminococcus sp. | reverse complement strand
GGTTAATAGTGTTGTTGTAGGGGCAGCAGAGCTCGAGCAGCCAGTGAATGAAGAAATTGTACTGGATGCTGTTACAGAAGAGGTAACGTATGAAACCGTTCAGGATGTGATACCAGTGGAAGAAACTGAGGAAGATGAAAAAATCAGTGATTATGTATATCTTCAGCCGGACGGGAAAGCATATTTGTGTGACGAGGATGGAAATCGCATCACAGAAGCCTGCACGCCTGTATTAGCAGATGAAAAATATTATGTTTCAAAAGACGGTTATCTTCGTACAGGATGGCTGTATCTTGGAAACTGGAAAATGTATTTTGATGAAATTTCTTATACAGTAAAAACAGGATTTGCTGAAATCGACGGAAAAATGTATCTGTTCAATGATGATGGGGTAATGCAGAATTTTGCAGGAACAACTATTATCAATGGAAAAAAATATTGGTTTAGTACGGATAATGCCTCCTTAAAAACAGGATGGTTACATTTGGGAAACTGGAAAATGTATTATGATCCGGAAACATATGAAGCGAAAACCGGTATGGCAGATATTGACGGACACAGATATCTGTTTAACAGTGATGGTGTAATGCAAAGCTATGCAGGAACACCGGTGATTGATGGAAAAAAATATTGGTTCAGTACTAAGGGCTGGCTGGAAACCGGCTGGTTGTATCTTGGAAACTGGAAAATGTATTTTGACCCGGAAACATATGAAGCAAAAACCGGTATGGCAGATATTAATGGAAAAAGATATTTGTTTAACAGTGATGGGGTAATGCAGAATTTTGCAGGAACTACTGTGATTGATGGAAAAAAATATTGGTTCAGTACAGATGATGCATCCTTAAAAACGGGCTGGATGACTCTTTCGGGTATGAAAATGTATTATGACCCGGAAACGTATCAGGCAGTTACAGGACTGGTACAGATTGGTGAGGATTATTATTATTTTAATTCTGACGGCGTTATGTGTGCGGATACAAAAATCCGAATTGGATATTATGATTATACATTCGGTTCTGATGGAAAAATGACTTCCAAAGAAGAAATTTCCATGATCTGGCCATTGCCAGGAAACACTTATATTTCCAGTTATTTTGGATATAGAAGTTCACCAACAGCAGGTGCATCTACGTATCATCAGGGAATCGATATTCCAGCTCCGGCGGGGACTTCCATTTTAGCTTGCAAATCCGGGGTTGTAACGGCTGCCGGATATACATCAACAAGAGGATACTATGTAACTATCAATCATGGAAATGGAATTTCCGCTTGCTATATGCATATGAAAAAATATGCAGTATCTGTAGGACAAAGTGTTTCAACGGGACAGGTAATCGGTTATGTTGGAACAACAGGTGTGTCTACAGGTAATCATTTACATCTGTCTGTAATCGTAAATGGAGTGAATCGTAATCCACTGGATTATATAAGCAGATAGTCAGAAAGGTAAAACGAGATGAAAAAATTATATCAGAAGATTCTTGCTGGTATATTATGCAGTATGTTGTTTTTGTCTGCAGTTACCGTTCAGGCAGCGCAGGTCAATAACGGAGCCGTTTATTCTATTTCAACCAATGAAATAGCAGGATGGCCG
>JAXJUX010000009.1:0-4558 GCA_036308845.1 Ruminococcus sp. | reverse complement strand
TTTTATCATGCTGTTTTGAGTTTGTCAAGAACTTTTTTCATCTTTTTTTCGAAGAAGTTTTTTCAGTTCTTTGTTTCTCGCAAGCAGCTTTAATATATTACCATGTCTGTTTTTCTTTGTCAACAACTTTTTTAAACTTTTTTGAAGTTTTTTACTTTGTTAACTGATCTCAAACACAGCTTTGTTAGAATATCACCTCTTTTTCTTTTTGTCAACACTATTTTTGATTTTTTTAGATTTAAAAAAGAATCGCCAAGTGAAATTCATCACCCAGCGATTAAACATCATTTATGCAATAAGCTTCATAACTTTCTGTACAATAAGATTGCTATTGTACAATACCGATAGCACTTTATCTCCTTTGATGGTTTCTATCAAATAACTTCCAACCACTGTATTACACAGAACGGTTATGATCAAAAAGATTACCCAAATCCAAATAATTCCTTGCAGCAAGCCGAGTGCAAATCCGCCCAGGCGATTTACCAGCCCTACAACAGGAAGTTCCGTCATCATATCCACTGCAAACAGGATCAATTGCATAAGCAAAACAGCCACAATAAAAGCTACAACAAATGTAATTCCATTAATAATTCCATTCGCTACATAACCAGCCACATATTCTCCAAAACTCGCAACTGATAACTGTTTGTAAATTTCATTGTTGTTATTTTCTATCATTTCATCTTTTACAATCTGAGGCAGAGGAAGTTCTTCAATATAAGAAATTTGCGCATTTAATGACAATTCATTTAAATTCCCAACTCCCTGTTCAATTACGTTCTCACATTTTTGTTGAATTTTTTGTTCCCACCTTGTATGAGTACCTATATAGTCACTAATATACGGTGTAATCCAGGTTGTAACTCCCAGCACTACAACAAATGAAAACATGGCAAATGCAGTTCTTATCAAACCTTTACGAAATCCCTGAATCGCGAATATCAGTACCAGAATTAATAATACCCAAAAAAGCCAACTCATCTATATCCTCCTTTGTCTTATGTGAAGCAATAACTCGAAAATCCAACGGATTTTCGAGCCTTACTCTGCATTATTATGATAATTTTATCGTCTGATTACCCTCATTCATAATCATTAAATATCGATTTCCAGCTATTTTAAATATTTCCCTGAGATTTCCTTCCTGCAATGCACCTTTATATCTGCAAATACCTTTCATTGTGTATATTGCAAATTCATTTTTACTATATAATAAAATTCTTTCACCACTTACTGTAATTTCATCAAATGCAATCTCTATGCCAGCAGACCATTTTAATTTCCCATTTAACTTGTATAAATCCATTCGATACGGTTCATCGTCATCTCCTCGGAAAACCATTCCAACCGCATCCTCGTCAAAAAACACACTGATGATTTCTTCTTCAGTATTCACTGTACATTCTTCTTCTGGAATCTGTTTACCTTTATATACAACGAATCCATCATCCATAATAGCCACAAAACGAGAATCATCCATGTATTCTATATCAGGAATAATAACGCCTGCATAAGTATAAGCACTAACCAGATTATCCATCTGATTTCGTCCGGTTGTTCCAAAATTATAAAACGCTACATAACTGGCCGGTTTATAATCTTCTACTTTCAAATAGGAAACCGCCAATAGCAAACCATCATCTGACAATTCCAGATCTACCGGAAATCCAGGGCTGTCAATACGCGTTTTCACAGTTGCAATCTCATTTCCCTGTGCGTCATAAAGATTTATCCATGTGGTATCTTTGTCTTCCAATACAGCAGCAACTACACCCTGACTGGCTACTTTCGCCTTTGTCACAGGAAGTTCCGTCTGAATATCTCCGACCTTACCATTTTGGTTAAATATGGACATTTTTGTTCCTTTTTTATCATATACAACACAGTATTGCTGACATACATCCACTTCCGGATTATCCATCGTCTGCGGAGAATTCCACATTACTGTATTCTGTCTGTTCAGCAGAGAAACTTCGTCTCCGCCATATTTTAAAATATTATTTGCCATTTCCGTGTATTTTACGGTAGATGCTTCTTCCTGATAATATTCCGTAATCACTTTATAATCTTTGTATTCCCAATGATCGATTACATATTTTGTACCAAACGCTGCCGCAGCCACAACACCAACGATGAGAGTTGTACGTACTACGGATTTCATTTTATATTTTTTCAGGCGTTCCCTATATTCCATGACACTATTGATGGGCGTTTTTTCTTGCTCATCGCTTGCTAAAATATCATTTAACAGCGAACGGGTATCATCCCACCAGTCGATTATCTTCTGCTTTATACTCATATTAACCCCTTAGTTATGCATTTTATCTGTATTCCATGAATAATTCATGACCTTCATTCGCTGCGCGCACCAAACAGGACTCCCTCTGTTCTCACTCGCTAACGTTCCCTATATCATAACACATTGTGAATTTCAGGGCAACTTACAGAATCATTGCATTTTTACGGAAGTATCAATTTTTGTCCAGGATAAATGAAATCCTCTGGCGCAATATCATTTACTTCGCATATTTCATCAATTTTAGCAATGGTGCCATATACACTTTTGCAGATGCTGGTCAACGTATCTCCCCGCTGGATAATGTATTCTTTATTTCCCACATTATTTCCTACGGAAACCGTTTCTTCCGCATCGTCTGTTTGTTCCGTTTCCTGCTGCTTCAAATCCGAATCCAATGCATCCGTCTCCGGTTCCTGACTTTCTTCCGCTTGTTCCGCATCCGGATCATATAACGGTGCCTGTGTCGGCGTTGCAGTAACCGTAGGCGTCAACGTAACCTCTGCTTCCGCCACAGATACAGGAACCTGTTCTTCTTTCTGCTCCTGTACAATTTCTTTTTGTGAAACTATATTCTGATTTATATTTTCTGCCGCCTGATGTCTTCGAAAATATATCGAACCAATCGCAAATACTGCCAAAGCGGCACAGGCTCCCATTGCCACATTAATATATTTTTCATATGGTATTTTACCTTCTTTTTCGCTCTTTTTCTCCTGAGATACTTTACGAAAATCCGTCACTACCCGATCTGGAACCTTTTCCGTTTCTTCTATTGATTTATTTTTGTTGTATTCAATCATGTACGACTGCATGGGCTCATTTTTCTCATAATACACATAATAGCCACTTTGTCTGTGCATCTGATTATTTTCATATACCCAGAAGTTTTCTTCTTTTTCAGATGGATCAGAAACAAATAACACCTTATCTCCACCCGAAAAATGATTGATATGTGCTTTGGTAATCGGTTCACTAATCTGCATATTCATACCTGGAATGGATATAAACCATCCCACAATCTCCTGGTCCGGAAAATGCACTTTACTTTTTTCGTAAATCATTTTCCAGATTTCATCCGTAAATACCACGTGTTCTTTCGTAATTTCCATATTTTCAATCAATAACGCGCTTTTTACAAATACATACGTATTTTCCCGAAAACAGCATTGTACACCATATAAAATCGCTGCTGTTCCGGTTTCTTCCGGGGTCGTGGATATTTTCTGCAGGAATGTATAGGCATAATCCTCTACATATATTTTCTTTTGTCCTCGTATTTCTCCTATTTGTCTGATGTTTTTGGGAATTTGCACATTTGGTTGGTTTTCTTCTTTTTTCTGCTCTTCCTGATAAATAATTTCAATCATGACATTCACCCCTTTGAGCCACAGCATATCATAATCATTTTGCGGAATTTATCAGATTGTGCAAGTCCTGCGTATTTTTTTGACGACAAATTTTTCCCTGTTTTCCCGAATATTCCTGTCCTCAGGCGGGTAAAATGTATCATATCAGTGAAAAAATCAAAATCATATTTTTGAGAAAGGAATCGGAAATGTATGTTTGATAACGAATCCGTTTTTTATATAAACGAAAAGAAAACTTCGGCCAGCTATGAACTGGCTCATTTATTGGAGAAATGTATCGCACAGGTCAGCCATCCATGGAACGAGATTATCCTTTTATGCATCGGCAGCGACCGTATCACAGGTGACAGCCTTGGACCGCTGATCGGGCATCGTCTTTCCAAACAGTCATGGAACCAGATTCATGTATACGGAACTTTACAAAATCCCGTTCATGCACTGAATCTGTCTGACACATTGGATTTTGTCAAGCGGCAGCATCCATCTGCCCTTCTGGTGGCCATTGATGCTTCTTTGGGTTCCAGAAAACATATCGGATTTATTACGATAGGAACCGGACCCTTATATCCTGGTGCCGGTGTCAATAAAGAATTGGCTCCTGTGGGTGATTTATTTATTACGGGAATTTTAAATGAATCGGGAACATTTGAGCATTTGCTTCTGCAGACTACGCGCTTATCTTTTGTTGTCCAAATGGCTGAAACCATTGCTTCCGGAATCGAACAGGCTTTTCAAAAAAATCTGCTAAAAGTTTAAAAAAAGAGGGTGAAATCACCCTCTTTTTCATCTCATTATTTGCCCAGGAATTCTTTTACCTGTTCATATACACCTTTTCCATCCAGTCTGTATTTTGCGATCAGTTCCAGAGCTGGACCAGATTCTCCAAATA
>JAXJUX010000008.1:0-1883 GCA_036308845.1 Ruminococcus sp. | reverse complement strand
GTTTATCATGGTGGATATACTGCAATTCCACAGCCGAAAATTATTGTGGGCAGGAATACCAAGGATTTTGGTCCATGTTTTTATTGTACGATTATCAAGGAACAGGCGATGCGTTGGGCAAAAAGGTATGATACGCCGATTGTAAATCTGTACGATGTGCGTATGAATACTTCACTTAAAATTCTGGAATTTCGGGAAATGACAGAAGAATGGTTGGACTTCATTATTGATTGTCGAAATGGGAAGGCTCATACGTATGATATTGTGATTGGTGCCATGGCAAATGATCAGATTTATAACTATATTGCCGACTATATGGATGGTATCATAACACGCGAGCAGTTTTGGAGTATGACCAGATTTAAATATCCTACACATCAAATTAATTTTTGCACGGAAGCAGCGCTTCAATGTTTAGAATTTCGCAAAGCTGAGGAGGTATCCGAATGATCGGCAGAGAAGACAAAAAATCCAATGATTTATTCTTTGTGTGTAGTTTGATCGATTATATAGCCAGAAAAACGAAGAACCGTCGAAGGGATGTCGTGGAGCAGTTAGGGGAAAAGCGAATCCGGAAGATGTATGATTTGGCGGATGTGTACCATTGTGACAATATCGATACGGTGAGTGAACAATTTATCGAAAGTGCCGGAATTCAGACGGGTACGTTTGATAATGTGGGGATGTGCAAGTATGCGATTCCTTCGCATTGGGATATCGGGAAGGTCTACAAGCGTCTGGTTTTGGGCATCGCAAAAGATAAAAATATTGATGTGATTGATGCGCTGTTTCTGGCGTACCAGTCATTTGTCAGTGATAAAATTGATGATTACAACAGTAGTTTTTACTACGAAAATCCGGCAAATATATTGATTGCATTCCAAGATGGAAAAATAGAGTAATCAAGAGCATAATATGAAAAGAAAACGATATATAAGAATTTCACTGGTAATATTGTTTTTATACCTCTTCTGGCAGGTCTGGAGTTCGTACCACTGTCTGAAGATTACGAGTTATACGATTTCATCGGATACCATCGAGTCGCCCATTCGCATCGCTGTGATTGCGGATTTGCACGATGGTTCTTTTGGAGTGGAAAATAAAAGGTTGATTCAGCAAATTTCCCAGCAGGACCCGGATGTGGTCTTTATGGTGGGGGATATGCTGAATGGCTACTCGGAAAATGCCGAGGCAGTGTGTCTACTGGTGCAGAATCTTTCCCAGAAAGTGCCGGTGTATTATGCTCTGGGAAATCATGAGTTAGAATATATGGACAGTCACCCGGAGTTTGTGGAGAAAATACAGCAGGCGGGGGCTGTCGTTGTGGATAAATGTTACGCAGATGTGACTGTATGTGGACAACGTCTGCGAATTGGCGGTCTATACGATTATGCATTTGCGTTGAATGATCAACATTCGATAGACCCGGAGGGGATGGATGAGGAAACGTATTCGTTTTTGACAGAATTTGAGGATACGGATGCATACAAAATGATGTTGGCTCATCGTCCGGACAGTTTTATTTTTGCCCAGCAGCCAGATGCATGGGATATTGATCTGGTGTTGAGCGGGCATGTGCATGGCGGTCAGGTCGTGCTGCCGCTTGTGGGCGGATTATGGGCGCCGGACCAGGGGTGGTTCCCGGACTATGTACAGGGAATGCACGAATGGGGACAGATGAAAATGGTGATTACGACTGGATTGGGCAGTCAAAAAGAATCATTGCCGAGATTTCATAATGTCCCGGAAATTGTAATGATTGATTTGGAATGAGGTGAGAGGGAATGTTGCATCCAATAGAGCGTTATTTTTTAAATAGCCTGCATTGTTTTATGAAAGCCGATGCTAAAATGGAGCCGGTGGATTTTACAATGGAGCAGTGG
>JAXJUX010000007.1:0-2327 GCA_036308845.1 Ruminococcus sp. | reverse complement strand
TATTTAAAATATTAATTCATGTTGATATGTTCCCTACTTACACGAAAAGCGTTGATATGTTCCTGCTCGTATTTCCGAACACGGATACCCTGAATGTACATCTATCTTATTTCTTCGGGCGACGTCGAGAATGTCGTACTACTAACACATAATTGAATCGAAGGGCCTGAAAAAGCCTGAAATACTGCTGTTTCCGCCACTGGGGCATATGATTGCTGCCGGTGGCGGAAGCCTTCTTTTTGTTTTTGAGGGAACATATCCACTGTTCTGCTTTGGGAGGGTTGTGGCTACGATTTTGCTATTTAGGAAAACGAGGACACGATTTTACTATTTTGGCTAAAACGAGAAAACGATTTTACTATTTGGGGTAGGTCGAGAATATGATTTTACTGTAGAGGTAGACTCTTCTTCTGGGGCTAAAAAAATGCTCAAAGTTTAACCATATCACGCCCTGAGTAGTAACGAACAAGTGAAGTCCAAGTTTCGATACGTTTTTGGCAGAATAGATAGCTATATACCTTATAAAATGGCGTTTATGGGGGCTTTTGTTGGGTATTGCAGGAGATTATTATTTGATGTTAAATATTGGCCATTGATTCAAAAAAACAAAACACTCTTCAACTATAGAATTGAATAAAGTGAAAAGGATCCAATAGCTAATTTACTTTTACCAAGGACGGAAAGTGGGTTATGATAAGAATATGAGGGTGGAGTGATAAATGAGTTTTTTTAAAGCTGTTCGCAATGAAACACGAGAAAAATTTTTGAGGAATAGTGTTAAAAGGAAATACCATTTTGGAAAACAGAAAGGAGAGGCACATGTCAAATTATCTGAAGGTTATAATGGAGGATGGGTCTGAGCTTTATATCGAGACGATCGAAACAGGGGATCAGACATATAGAGATCCAGAAGAGTATGGAAATGGTGATATCCCTGCTATGAACCTGGAATCTGTGAAGCAGAAAGCAATCGAAGCCTCTGAATTATTTGGTAAAGTGCTGCCTACGGTTACCGGATTTGCAAAGGGTGTTGCTGAACAGATCCGTAAGGACGTTCCGTCCGATGAAATGGAACTCGGGTTTTCCATCGCACTTAACGGAGAGGCTAAGGCGGCCTTCTGTTCGGGTAGTGTACAGACATGTTTCAATGTGAAACTGAAATGGAAGAAAGAGGAAACAAAAACAGAACAGCAGAACTGAACAGGACAAAATTTGTTGTAAACTGATCTGTAAATGCATATACAAGCAGCAAAGATAATCTTCTGCAGTAAGCAGTATGGATATGCTCTCTCAGTTTCCTGATTTCTGTAAGGTCATGGCGAAAAGCAAAACGTTGTACATTAATTGCTGTACCAAAAAAGGCAATAGACTTTGATCAGGGGCAGAAAACGGAGTCTTGTAAAACAAAACTATTAATGGTCCGGGCGGAAAGATAAAACTGATCATTCTCCGATATGGCAAAGGCCCGGGAATATTGTGGCTTCATGGCGGCGGCAGTCTGTATGTATGCCAGAGACAATGGGGAAGTGCCGGTTTCATGTTCTGCTGCGAATGCCAACCCGCAAACTAAGGGAGATACGTAATCATGCAAGAAAACTTGGATATGGCCAGACTGACCCAAATAGCACTGCACGCCGAGAACAGATTTGAACGGGCTTGGGCGGTGGAAAGGCTTAACGATAAGGAAACGCTGACCTATATCGCATTGAATGACAGAGCCAGAGATGCGCGCTTAGCTGCTCTGCACAAGCTCGAGGATACTGATGTGCTGTTCAAGGTCGCAATGCATGATCCGGCCAGTCTGGTCCGGACTACTGCGATAAAAATGCTCGATCAGAAGGAAATGACGGACGAAGAGCTGAAAGCGATGCTTGAAGCTGCACAAGAAGACAAAATAGGGGAAGCCCGAATCTTTATTGTGAAAAGGATCGATGATAAGGAAGAACTGATTCGGATCATAACACATGATCCAATAGAAAAAGTCCGGCTTACCGCTTTGGAAAAGATCAACGATCAGGAGACGCTGATCGATATTGCAATGAATGACAATCCGACCTGTGTTCGGTTCTACGCTGTGAAAAAAATTGAGGATCAAAAAACATTGATCCACATTGCGCTTCATGACGAAGCATGGGGTGTTCGCGAGACTGCAGCGGAAAAGATAGATGATCAGGAGATACTGATCCACATCGCGCTTCATGACAAAGATGCTGGAGTACGATCTGTTGCGATGAAAAAGATCGACGATCAGAAAACGCTGATCAAAATGATTCTGAATGAAAAAGACAAAAATGTTCGACGCGAGGCCCTGAGCAGCATTGACGACC
>JAXJUX010000006.1:0-2439 GCA_036308845.1 Ruminococcus sp. | reverse complement strand
TATCAATGGTACAGGGAAGACAACATTATTGAAAATGATTGCCGGTCTGGAAGAACCGGATGAAGGGCAGATTATCCGTCACAACAACCTGAAAATCGCCTATTTACCGCAAAATCCCGTATTTCCGGCAGATGCGACTGTGATGTCTTATGCGCAGGACAGCGAAGCGGAATGGAAGGTGCAGAGCAATCTGAGTCAGTTGGGGATTACAGATTACGAAACAAAGATTGAACATATGTCCGGTGGACAGCGAAGAAAAATTGCCCTGGCAAAAGTATTGGCAACGGATTTTGACGTATTGCTTCTGGACGAGCCGACCAACCATTTGGACGAAGCCATGATCAACTGGCTGGAAGGATATCTGCGTGAATATAAAGGCACGATTGTTATGGTAACCCATGACCGTTATTTCCTGGATCAGGTGACCAATAAGATTCTTGAGATTAGCCATGGAAAAATGTACAGCTACGAATCCAATTATTCCAAATTTCTGGAACTCAAAGCAGAAAGAGAAGAAATGGAACTGGCTTCTGAAAGAAAACGCCAGAGTATTCTGCGTATCGAACTGGAATGGGCAAAAAGAGGATGTCGTGCCAGAACGACCAAACAAAGAGCACGTCTGGAACGTTTGGAAATGCTGAAAAATGGCGTTGCACCAACGAAAGATCAGGTGGTGGAACTGGATTCCATTGAGACTAGAATGGGCAAAAAGACCATTGAACTGGAACATGTGCAGAAAGCATTTGGAAATAAAACAATTTTGAATGATTATACCTACATTTTCCTGAAAAATCAGAAAGTGGGTGTCATCGGACCAAATGGCTGCGGAAAATCCACGTTTGTAAAAATGATTGCAGGCATGGTGGAACCAGATGCAGGAACCATCGAGATTGGTGATACGATTCGTATCGGTTATCTGGCACAGGAAGAACAGCATATGGATGACAAACAGCGTGTCATTGATTATGTGAAGGATATTGGAGAATACATTAACACCAGAGATGGACGAATCAGTGCTTCTCAGATGCTGGAGAGATTTTTATTTACACCGGATATGCAGTATGCACCGATTGGAAAGTTGTCCGGTGGAGAAAAGCGCCGCTTATATTTGTTGGGTGTTCTTTGCCAGAACAGTAATGTTCTGATTCTGGACGAAGCGGGAAATAACTTGGACATTCCAACGCTGACGATTTTGGAAGATTATTTGAATTCCTTCCTTGGAATCGTTATTGCGGTTTCCCATGACCGTTATTTCCTGGATAATGTGGCTGACAGAATTCTGGAATTTGACGAATACGGCAACATCCAGCAGTATGAAGGTGGATATACCGAATATCGCGAAGCAAAAATGTTGAAATTTGGCGGCGGACAGCCGACATTGACAAAAACTGCAAGTCGTGAAGAAAAGAAAGAAGCCACAAAAGACTGGAAACAAAATCGTCCGACCAAATTGAAATTCACATTTAAGGAACAACGAGAATACGAGACCATCGATGATGATATTGCAGTTTTGGAAGAAAAAATCGCTTTGCTGGAACAGCAGATGGAAGAAAATGCAAGCCAGTATTCCAAATTGACAGAACTTGCAAATGAAAAAATGGAAGCAGAGCAGCAGTTGGAAGAAAAAATGGATCGTTGGGTATATTTGAATGATCTGGCGGAACGGATTGAAGCACAGAATCAGTAAATGGAAATAAATAAGCGGAAATCAGATTGTCTGCAGTTCAACATAAATGCTGATCGCCAAAAAGAATATTAGAAAAGAAATGAAGTCGCTCACCCCATCAGATGAGCGACTTTATTTGTTACAGAAACGAAAGGTTTTCTGGAAAAAAGCCATACCAAAAACAAACAAAAAGCAAGTAATACTAAACTTTCCAAATTGGTATTTACCGTAGAAAGAATACGGGAACCATATTTAAAAGAACAGTAGGCAAATCCATGGAAAATGTAAATGGACATTGTTCGTTCGCCAAGGTATGAGACTGCCGTTTTCTTTCGCGGAAGAACCATCATAAAAGCATAGATCAAAAGGAAAGATGCTATGTAGCATAAAATACGTACAAGAACACCTGTTACATTGCTCAAATCCATAGCATGATAAGAATATCTGCCATAAAAGATTTTTGGAGTGAGCAGATCATGCAGGGAATCTTTGGCAAGAAATACCACAAAAGCTACAAGAATTACAATTGCAGCAGTTTTTGCTCGTTTAGAATTACGCAATGTTTCCAACCATGACTGCTTAAAATGCACACCAGCCAGGAAAAATGGATAGAAATACAAAATCCTTGGAATCGACAAAAAGTTGTCGATATTTGTGAATCCAACCAACAATCCTGCGACAATGGAAATTGCCATATGCCCCGGAATTTTCAAGACATAAGGGGTGATCAGTTTCCATGCGAACAATGCCATCAAATACCACAGAGAAAATTT
>JAXJUX010000005.1:0-3892 GCA_036308845.1 Ruminococcus sp. | reverse complement strand
GGGTATATCCATACAGTGATCAGGCAGCCAGTGTGGCCGAGGTATTGGAACTGGAAGCCCGCCATTTAAAAGTCAAGATTAAGACAAAAGAAGAAGTGAAAGAAATTAAAAAAATAAAAGATGGCTATCAGGTCATCACGCAGGGATGGCATTATGAATGTGACAAAGTGATCATTGCCTGTGGCAGTCCTGCTTCATCAGTAGAAGGCAGCTCTGATACGGGATATCAACTGGCAAAATCGTTGGGACATTCTGTGATAAAGCCGTTGCCTGCGTTGACTGCGCTTCGTGGAAAGGGCAATTACTTTTCCAAATGGGCGGGCACTCGAATGGATGGTATTGTAAAACTGGAAATTGATGGAAAAATTACCCATACAGAACGTGGTGAAATTTTGTTCACCGATTATGGAATTTCTGGTATCTGTGTATTTCAGAACAGTCGTTTTGCTGTTCGTGCGATCGAGCAGGGAAAACAGGTGATTTGTTATCTGGATTTACTGCCAGACTGTTCGACGCATGAGTTAAAAGAAAAAATGAACATACGTATGAAAAAATGTCCATACAAAACGATACAGGAACAATTGATTGGATGGATTCCGAAAAAAATGATTGGAATTGTAGCACCGAGTAAGGCGGATATTACACAAATCTGCCAAAATATCAAAGGATGGAAAGTACCAATTAAGGATGCGTATTCCTTAAAACAGGCACAGGTTTGTTCTGGTGGTGTGGATGTAAAAGAATTAACGTTACAATTGGAATCAAAAAAATATCCCGGCATTTATTTTACGGGAGAAGTAGTGGATATAGATGGTCCATGTGGAGGCTATAACTTACAATGGGCATGGTCCAGTGGAGCAGTTGCAGGACAGCATGCAGCAAAGGAGTAATAAAAAATGATTCGCATTACACAAATAAAACTTCCTGTTCATCATACAGAAAACATGTTGGAAGATAAAATTTGTCAGCAATTGAAAATAAAACCAGAAGAATTACAGGAATGGAAGATTGTCAGACGTTCTGTAGATGCACGAAAGAAGCCGGATTTGATGTATGTCTATACAGTTGACGTCAAAACCAGTAAAGAACGGAAGATACAAAATCGTCTTTCCAAAACATCAGCAAAAAATATATCCATTACGAAAGAGTCTTTCTATGAAATGCCTCAAATGGGTAGTGAGAAGCTTCAGTATCGTCCGGTTGTCATTGGAAGTGGTCCAGCAGGACTTTTCTGTGCATGGCTTCTTGCAAAAAATGGATATCAACCGATTATACTGGAGCGAGGAGAAAAAGCAAAAGACAGGAAAAAGACAGTAGATGTTTTCTGGAATGGGGGAACACTCCAGAAAAACAGTAATGTACAGTTTGGAGAAGGCGGTGCAGGAACGTTTTCAGATGGAAAATTAAATACATCCGTCAAAGATCCAAATGGAAGAAACCATAAAGTATTGGAAATTTTTGTAGAATGTGGTGCACCGGAACAGATTATTTACGACCATAAGCCGCATCTGGGAACGGATCTTTTGATCACGATTATTACAAATTTGCGAAAACAGATTGAAGCAATGGGCGGTTCTTTCTATTTTAATAGTCAGGTTACTGATTTTAAAATTGAAAAAGGACAGATGAAGGGGATTGAAATCAATAAGAATGAATGGTTGGATACGGATGTTGTGGTCTGTGCAATTGGTCATAGTGCAAGAGATACGTTTTCCATGATGAAACAACGTGGCATTCAGATGGAAGCGAAATCATTTGCGGTGGGTGTACGAATTGAACATCCACAGGAAATGATCAATGAATCCCAATATGGAATTAAAAAACTGGATGTACTGGGAGCCGCCAATTATAAATTAACCCATCAGTTAAAGAACGGACATGGAATTTATTCTTTCTGTATGTGTCCGGGTGGTTATGTGGTAAATGCATCTTCTGAAGAGGGATTTCTGGCTATCAATGGTATGAGTTATCATGCTAGAGACAGTCATAATGCAAACAGTGCCATGATCGTTACAGTGAATCCGGAGGATTACATTCCATATGCCCGTCAGTTTCTGCAACAGGAGAAATCTATGGATACTTTACAAATAGATAAAAATCCACTGGCTGGCATGTATTTTCAGCGTTATCTGGAACAAAAAGCATACCAGTGTAAGCAAGGAAAGATACCAGTGCAGCGATTTGATGATTTTTGTGCAAACAAAGAAACGCACACGCTGGGAGATGTGATTCCATGTATGCGGGGCGCATGGGAAATGGGTAATCTACATCAGATTTTTCCTGAATTTATCAATCAGTCACTTGCTGAAGGAATTGAAGCCTGTGGCGTAAAAATAAAAGGGTTTAACAGATCGGATGCTTTACTGTCCGGAGTAGAAAGCCGTACATCTTCACCGGTCCGAATTCCAAGAAATGAAGGATTTGAAGCCAATATTCTGGGGATTTATCCTTGTGGTGAAGGCGCCGGATATGCCGGCGGCATAACTTCAGCAGCTATGGATGGGCTTCGGGTAGCAGAAGCAATCTGTAAAAAATATATGAATTTGCTGTGACAATAGTATACTTTAAAAAATATTTATGCTAAAATGATTTACGTATTGTGGGGTAGTTTACTCTCTGCCTGAGGAGCAAAGGAGGGTACTATGAACACGTATAAAACAATAAAAGAGATACCAGCACAGGAAAGACCATATGAAAAATGTCTTGTCTATGGGCCGGAAAATTTGTCAGACAGTGAGCTTCTGGCAGTTATTTTGCGTTCTGGGACAACCGGGATTTCTTCGCTGGAATTGGCCCGCACGATTCTTCATGAAGGGGACGGGGAACAGGGATTGTTAGAAATCCATCATAAATCACTGCAGGAATTGATGAAAATTCGAGGGATTGGTCAGGTAAAAGCTGTACAGATCAAATGTATTGGTGAATTATCAAAGCGAATTGCTTCAAGAGCAGCGAAAAAAGAATTGGATTTTCAACATCCGGAAACCATCGCAGAATATTATATGGAACAATTGCGGCATGAGGAACAGGAGCAGGTTATATGTATGATGCTCGATACCAAAAATCACTTTTTGGGAGATAAGATAATTTCAAAAGGTACAGTCAATTCCTCTTTGGTTTCGCCCAGAGATTTGTTATTGACAGCGTTTAGCTATCGGGCAGTATATATTATTTTGGTGCACAATCATCCCAGCGGCGATGCAACGCCCAGTGAAGATGATATGTTACTGACAAAAAGAGTGCAGCAGGCTTGCAATATTGTAGATATTCCTTTAATGGACCATGTAATCATAGGGGATCAGACGTATTTCAGCTTCAGGGAGGAAGGAATACTGCAATAAAACGAATGCACGATGGAAGGGATATGCATTAAATGTTTAAGCGATATATCTATGGAATTGATTTGGGAAGCAACATGATTAAAATATATTCCCAAAAGCATAATGTTATTGTAAAAGAAAAAAATATGATTGCCATTCGAAACAAACAGGATGTCATCGGAATTGGGGATGATGCATACGAAATGTATGAGAAGAATCCTGTTAATGTAACGGTTGCATCTCCTATGTCGAATGGAATGATTGCGAATATCAGTCAGTTGGAGATTGTGTTACATACGCTATTGACCAAATCAGGCCGTAGAATTGGACGACGTCCGACCATCTATTTTTCTGTACCTGTTGGAATGACAGAGATTGAAAAGCGTGCGTATATGGCAGTTGCGCAAAGTGGAGAACTGCATAACAGTAAGGTAATGCTGGTAGAACGCCCGATTGTAGATGCATTGGCATTGGGGATTCCGATTATCAAAACCAAAGGTTCTATGATCGTAAATATTGGGGCTGCCAGCACAGAGATTTCTGTTATTGCAGATTCAAGGGTCATTATCAGT
>JAXJUX010000004.1:0-4394 GCA_036308845.1 Ruminococcus sp. | reverse complement strand
AGATTGACTTTGGCGCGAAGGCGTTCCTGAGCGTCAATTTAGTCAATCTTAGAAAAGAGTTGAGAAGGAGCGGCCTGTTTTTGCAGAGGAGTAGAAATTATCTGCGTCCGTCTCTGCCCGAATCACAAATAAGCATAAAAAAAACGAGCAACACTCACGCAACCGGACTTACGCATGAGTGCTACTCGTTATATTTTATTATACGGATTTTTTTATTTTTTTCAAAGGAAGTTTTTCACAAAAAATATGGAAATCACATTCCTACAAAAGGAAAAACGACCAAATAAAAAAATTCGGTCGTTTGTTTACCATTTATTCAGTTCAAATAGATATTTGCTTTCCGGAACTTAATCCTCGTCATTCTCCAGTGCCTTACCATATCCGGATACTGTAGACACTGCGGAAATTACTGCTGCCAAAACAGCGATGCTTACCATTGAAAAGAATGCAACAAGTGCGATCACTACACCAAATGTCATATTCCCTACCTCCGTAATTCCTTACATATTACAGATATTTTATCACATATGTGCTTCTTTTGTCCACAAAATCCCCTGATTTCTATAAGAAATTACAGCTATTGTTTAAACACTATTTATTTTTCGTCGTCCTTTTCAAGGAACTTATCTACAAACGCATTTTCCACTTTTTTGTATGCACCTACCACACCGTTTTCGATTTTGTGATATGTTTCTACTACTTTTTCTCCAATTTCACCAGTTTTTAATGACGCATCGTCATTCAAGAATTTGTTCACAAACGCATCTTCAATTTTTTCGTATGTACCAACTACGCCATCTTCGATTTTTTCATAGGTTTCGATTACTTTTTCTCCGATTTTTCCTGGTTTTAAACGATATTCTGACATTTTCTTTTCCCCCTGTTTCCTAGTTATTTTCTTTCATGATTTTTTCACTGAGTGCAATAATCTGATCTGCATATTTTTTACGTCTTCCATTGAGCATTTTCTTATAAATAGGATAATTGATCAATGCGATCAGCATACCTACAACTCCAATCACAATTCCAGGAACCATGCCATCCGCAATACCCATCTTTTCTCCAATATCTGTCATCACCAGACTCATACCGCTTCCCATAACAACAGCTCCAACACTTCCAAAAATATATGCAAATACATTCGCTGGACGTGTTACTTTTTTATCTAATTCCTTCAACTCATCCAACTGTGTATGTTCTTTTTCTGTATACTGTGTTTTAATTTTCTGTACTAAAAATTCCTGATCGTTTTTGTTCATCTCTTTTTCCCTCCTGTTTGATGATGAGTGGAGTATAAAAGAGATTTGTTGATGAAAGTTTTGAGAATTGTTTCGGTTTTATTAATTAAGAAAAAATCCTGTTATGCTAGATTCTCCGCCTGAGGTAAGTTGCAATAGCAACATCTCCCGATAGAAAACCAATTCTTTATCTGCGAATCAACAACACCGCCACATCATTCACATTGGTTCCGGTAGCACCTGTCATGATCAGACCACCAGATTTTTCCAACGCATGATACGCATCGTTGTTCTGCAATACCTGATAAATGTCGATGCCTTGTTTTGCAAGTATGTTCTTTGTTTTTTCATCGATATAACCGCCTGCTGCATCGGTTGGACCATCGGTCCCATCACTTCCCACACTAAATACAGCAGTATCCTTCAAACCAGCAATACCTTCTGCCGCTGTCAACGCCAGTTCCTGATTACGGCCACCGAGGCCATTTCCCGTCAAATGCACAACCGTTTCCCCACCAGCAATAAAGGCAAGACTTTTTGTACTGTTTTGATGACTTTTGGCAATCGCTGCCAGAAATGCACCAGCTTCTCTCGCTTCGCAAGCCAACTGATCCGTCAGAAATACGGGTTCATACCCAAGTTCCAGACAGGCATCCGCCACTGCTTTGCAAAAATTTCTTACACTTCCCGTAATGATTGTTTCTACATTATCCAATTTCTTAGGTGTTTCCTCATGAAGAAGCGTTAATGCATCCGAACTCATCTGCAACTGATATTTTTCCACAATCGCTAATGCTTTCTCACTGGTTGCCGAATCCGGATAAGCCGGTCCGGAAGCAATCATATCCAATGGATCTCCAAGAATATCACTCAATACGATACTGTATACCTGTGCCGGTGCACAAATTTTTGCGAACTTGCCGCCTTTTACTGCTGAAATTCGTTTTCTGATCGTATTGATTTCTACAATGTCAGCTCCACATGCAAGAAGTTGTTTCGTAATATCTGTCAATTCCTCTGCCGGAATCAATGGTTTTTCAAAAAGTGCACTTCCACCTCCTGAAAGAAGAAACAATACCGTGTCTTCGGCTCTCAGGTCTGCAACCAAATCCAGAGCTGCCTGCGTTCCGATAAATGAATTTTCATCCGGCACCGGATGACCCGCTTCAAAGCATTTCATTTTAGGAATCTCACCCATTACGTGATTATATTTTGTCACGACAACGCCAGCTTCTATTTGCTCTCCTATTAAATCGGCTGCTGCTTTTGCCATCTGCCACGCAGCTTTCCCGGCAGCTACCACATAAATATTTCCTGTGTTAAACTCTTTTTTTCTGAGTGCCTGCGCTACCGCTTCGTCGGGAAGTACTTTCTGGATAGATTTTTTTATAATATAATCCGCATCATTTCTTAAGCTCATGTCTGTCTCCTTTGCGAGATTGCGTAATTATTCAATTCGCTTGTACGTATTAATGTACCATATAATGATGCTTTCGTAAATCTTATAAAATTATTGACAAAAACAGCGCCAGTTTTCACCAGCGCTGTATGCTTCTATATATTTCGATTTTTCTTACGCAATCCAATAACACTCAGTACCATAAAAGCTGCCGTCATTGTTCCAAAATATAATAGGATCGGTGTGTTATCACCGGTTTTTACGGCTACCTCTCCGTAAATATTTTTAAATGTAGGAACTATAGACTGACTAACCGTAAGTTCTGCATTTCCTTTATCTTTTATGGTAACGCTAATCTGATAGGTACTTTTATCATACGTAATCTTTTCGCCATTGCCTTTTAACTGATATATCTGATAGACATAAGTCTTTCCAATGTCGTCTTCATCGTATGTAATATCTCCAAATGCAACGTTTCCATCTGCATCATTTACCGCAGTATCTGATTTCGGCATTGGTGCATTCGCAGTCACAGCTTTCAGCTTAAAACTAAATTCTTTAGCTTCTATTTTACGTCCTTCCAAAGTTACTTTTGTCTGAACAGAAAATTTCTTTTCTGCCTCATAAATATTAGTGAACGTAATATTTTCATGATTCTTTGCCGCAACCTTTAACGTTCCGTCACCATTGTCGGATACATCTACCTGAATCAAATACTTGGTGATTCCATATTTCATGCCTTTTTCGCCCAGAACCTTTTGCGTTACAACGTAATAATGTGTTCCCACATCTTTTAATTTGTAAATGATGGTGGTTCCAAATACTCCGTTTTCCGTGTTGTACATTTCAATAATCTGAGCATTATTTAAAGCAGTTCCATTTTTATCTGTTTCCACCAGTGTAAATACAAATTCCTTTGCCTGCAGTTTACGATTTCCGCCATCCAAGGTCACAGTTCCACCTATAGAAATAGGAGCATCCACAACGTCATACACATTGGTAAATACAATTCCATTTGTTGGATATTTGGCTTCCGCCTTCAATGTTCCATCCGTATTTGTAACGTTCACAACAATCTGGAATGTATTGGTATCGTAGGTAACTCCTCCAGCCTTTACTGTTGGAATAGTCTGCCTTACCGTATACTGATAGGTTCCTGTTGTATGATAAATGACAGTAGCATCAATCCAATTAATCGTGCTCTTTTCTGCTTTTTTTGCACCACTGGCAGTTCCAGTGGTAATAATATTTTTACCATCCGTTACTTCAAACTGAAATTCTTTTGCTTTCATATCTCGCCCTGTCAAAAGGATTTCAGATTTTACATTTTCTACCTTCCACTCAACAGTTTTCACGGTACTTTTAATATGTACTTCTACGCTTGAATCTTCTTTGATATCAACTTTGCAAGATTTAGCTGTATCAGATTTCTTTCCATTTACCAGAATCGTTGTCTCATACAGATGTGTTCCCTGTAATGCTTTGACTACTTCAATCTTGTATGTTCCTACAGGAATATTTTCTAAGGTAAAAGAGTCTCCATTTTTGAGCTGTTCCGTCTTGGAATACTCCGTGTCCTCACCAGTTACTTTGATTTCAAACACATCATCCCAATCCATTTCACCAACAACCGTCATTTTCACTGCCAGATTTCCTGTTTTTTCCTCCTCTGACAACGGTTCCTCTTCCTTTAGCGGTTCTATTTGAGGAGTTTCTTCCTGTGGGGTTTCCTCTTGTACTTCTTTAGTTTCGTCTTT
>JAXJUX010000003.1:0-4814 GCA_036308845.1 Ruminococcus sp. | reverse complement strand
AGTCTGAAAATCCAGTGCTTACTAAGACTTTGGCGCGAAGGCGTTCCTGAGCGTCAATTAGTCGCAGTTAGCACTTAGTTGAAGACGAACGACCTGCCTTTGGAATGGTATATGAATACTTCCTTACCCCTCCGAATTACACATAAGCACAACACTATATAAATAAAAGGACTATAACTATGAATGAAAAAGCATTATCCACATTGGAATATGATAAAATTATAGAAATGCTCACCTCCTACGCTTCTTCTTCTCTCGGGAAGCAGCGTTGTGAGAATCTTCTCCCTTCCAAATCCATCGGGGAGATCGAGCACCAGCAGCAGCAGACAGCGGATGCTCTGACACGCCTTTTTCAGAAAGGTAACATTTCCTTTGGAAGTGTAAAGGATTTACGAGCATCCTTGAAACGTCTGGAAATCGGAAGTTCCCTGAACATCATTGAGCTGCTTCAGATTTGCTCTCTTCAGGAAAATACTTCCCGTGTCAAATCTTACGGACGTAAAGAAAGAGAATCCATCAGTGATGACTCACTGACCAGTTTATTTGATGCACTGGAGCCATTGCCGCTGATGACAGCAGAAATCAGACGCTGTATCGTATCCGAAGAAGAAATCAGCGACGATGCCAGCCCGACATTGAAACAGATCCGCCGTTCCATGAAGGTCACCGGCGAACGTATCCATACACAGTTATCCGGTATGCTGACCGGTTCTGCACGTAATTATCTGCAGGATGCGGTGATCACCATGCGAAACGGCCGTTATTGTATTCCAGTCAAAGCAGAATACAAAAATCAAGTGCCTGGTATGATTCACGACCAGTCCTCCACAGGTTCCACCTTATTTATCGAACCTATGGCAGTTGTAAAATTGAATAACGACATCCGCGACCTGGAATTAAAAGAAGCGGCTGAAATTGAAGTCATTCTGGCTTCCTTGAGCGAACTTGCTGCTCAGAACAAAGATTTGATTCAGTACAATCTGGAAAATCTGGTAGAACTGGATTTCATTTTCGCCCGCGCAAGACTTGCGATGGAACAAAATGCAACCCGCCCGATTTTCAACACAAACGGCTATATTAATATCCGAAAAGGACGCCATCCACTGATTCCGAAAAAACAGGTCGTTCCGATTGACATCCATCTGGGAAAAGAATTCCATCTGCTTGTGGTAACAGGACCAAACACCGGTGGTAAAACTGTTTCCTTAAAAACGGTAGGTCTTCTGACATTGATGGGACAGGCAGGACTTCATATTCCAGCGTTGGACCGTTCTGAACTTGCTGTATTTGAAGAAGTTTACGCAGATATCGGTGATGAACAGAGTATTGAACAATCATTGAGTACATTCTCTTCTCACATGACCAATGTTGTTTCTTTTATCGAAAAAGCAGACAGCAAATCCCTCGTTTTATTTGACGAATTAGGAGCCGGTACGGACCCGACAGAAGGTGCTGCTCTTGCTATCGCGATTTTAAATCATTTACAAAAACAGGGCATTCGTACTATGGCAACCACCCATTACAGCGAATTAAAGGTTTATGCACTTTCCACCCCTGGTGTAGAAAATGCCTCCTGTGAATTTGACGTAGAAACCCTTCGTCCAACTTACCGTCTGCTGATCGGTATTCCTGGAAAAAGTAATGCTTTCGCCATTTCCGGAAAGCTGGGACTTCCTTCTTATATTATTGACGAAGCAAAAAAACAGATCAGCGAAAATGACGAATCCTTCGAAGATGTTATTTCCACACTGGAAGAAAACCGCGTGACCATCGAAAGGGAACGTCTGGAAATCGAAAAATACAAAGTAGAAATTCGTACGTTGAAAGCCCGTCTGGAAGAAAAGCACGAAAAAATCGACCAGCGAAAGGCAAAAATCCTTCAGGATGCCAACGAAGAAGCACTTACGATTCTTCGCGAAGCAAAAGAATACGCAGATAAGACCATGCGTGATTTCCAGAAATTTGGACAGAACCATATCAATGTCAAAGCCATGGAAGAAGAACGCCAGAAACTGCGTGAAAAAATGAATAAAGTGGAAAAGAAAGTTTCCATTAAAGAATCCAAAAAGACCGGTAATCTGAAACCATCCGATTTGCATCTGGGTGACGGCGTAAAAGTATTGAGTCTGAATCTGAAAGGTACCGTCAGCACTATGCCTGACTCCAAAGGATTTTTATTTGTACAGATGGGAATTATGCGCTCCAAGATTCATATTTCCGATTTGGCGCTGCTTCAGGAAGAAACCATTATCAGTGCTCCAAATATGCAAAAAACCAATACTGGTAAAATCAAAATGTCCAAATCCGCAACCGTTGGTATCGAAATCAACCTGCTTGGCAAGACCGTTGACGAAGCAATCGCAGAACTGGACAAATATCTGGACGATGCTTATCTTGCACACATGCCAAGTGTCCGTATCGTTCACGGAAAAGGAACCGGTGCGCTGAGAAAAGGCGTACACAATTACCTGCGCCGTGTAAAATATGTCAAATCTTTCCGTCTGGGAGAATTTGGCGAAGGCGACGCCGGTGTAACCATTGTAGAATTCAAGAAATAAAGGAGGCGTCATGGTAGCAAAACAGAAAATAATGATTGTTGACGATGATAATAACATCGCAGAACTGATTTCCTTATATTTAACAAAAGAATGTTTCGAATGTAAAATCGTAAACGATGGAGAAGAAGCGCTTCGCACCTTCTCCACATTCAACCCCAATCTGATTCTTCTGGATTTAATGCTTCCTGGCATTGACGGATATCAGGTTTGCCGCGAAATCCGCCACAAATCCAATGTACCAATCATTATGCTCTCCGCAAAAGGAGAAATTTTTGATAAGGTTCTTGGATTGGAATTGGGTGCAGACGATTATATGATCAAACCATTTGATTCCAAAGAACTGGTGGCCCGTGTCAAAGCGGTTCTTCGCCGTTTCCAACCGACACAGCCAAACACAACAAAACCAAATGAAAAATACGTAGAGTACCCAAATCTGGCTGTCAATCTTACCAACTACTCCGTTGTTTACAATGGAGAAACCATTGATATGCCTCCAAAGGAATTAGAACTTTTGTATTTCCTGGCATCCTCACCAAATCAGGTATTTACAAGAGAACAGCTTCTGGATCACATCTGGGGATATGAGTATGTAGGTGATACCAGAACTGTTGACGTACATATCAAACGTTTACGAGAAAAAATTAAAGATCATGCATCCTGGGGCATCAGCACCGTCTGGGGCATCGGATACAAATTTGAGGTCAAAAAATAATGAAAAGAACTTTATATGTAAAGTTTGTTCTGACATACTTACTCTTGGGAATTGCCGGATTTTTACTGATCTCCACGTATGGTTCCAATCGTATCGAGAAAAAAATACTGTATGCTGCAGGCGAATCTTTATATAAAGAAGCCATCAATATTTCTTCCTACAACGCATCTGTAAATTATGACGATGAGGACGAAATCGAAGCTGCTTATCAGTCCTTGGTTTCTTTAGCTATTTATCAGGATGCCCGCATTTTGATCCATAATCCATCCGGTGCTATTTTGATTGATACTGCAAAACCATATTCCTCTGAGCCGATTGACCCATTGGAAGGATTTGACCCTGCTGCTATGGGGACAGAATACTTTCAGCTTGGTACTTTCTATGATTATTTTAATGATGACATGATCAATGCCATGGTGCCTATCACCAAAAATCTGACCACCAAAGGATATGTTTCGATTCATATGTCCCAAGATATCGTGGTTCAGCGTAAAGAGGAAGTCATTGGTCCTGTATACATCATATTTTTACTGCTGTTTCTTTTCTCTTCTGTTTTTCTGGTGGTATTTTCACTCTATGTATACCGTCCATTAAGGAAAATAACGGAAGGTGCCAAAGAATACGCTGTAGGAAATCTGAAACACAATATTCCGGTCAATTCCGATGATGAAATGGGATATCTGGCTACTACGCTGAACTATATGTCAGATGAAATGGACAAAATGGGCGAATATCAGCACAAATTCGTCGCAAATGTTTCCCATGATTTCCGTTCACCACTGACATCCATCAAAGGATTTATTGAGGCGATTCTCGATGGAACCATCCCACCGGAGTTTCAGGAAAAATACCTTAAAATCGTTGTAGGCGAAACAGAACGACTGGAAAAATTAACACAAAGCCTTTTAACACTGGATAAATTGGACTCCAAAGGACGTCCGATCCATAAATCCGATTTTGATATTAATCAAACCATAAAAAGCACAGCAGCTTCTTTTGAAGCACTCTGCCGTAACAAAAAAATAACCATCGAGCTGCACTTAGAGTCCGACAACCTGCATGTCAATGCGGATATGGAACAGATTCAACAGGTGCTTTACAACCTGATTGACAATGCCATCAAATTCAGTCCAAACAATTCCATCATTAAGGTGGAAACCTCGGAACGTCACGGAAAAGTATTTGTATCCATCAAAGACAGCGGTATCGGAATTCCAAAAGACAGCTTACATAAAATCTGGGAACGCTTCTACAAACTGGATTCCTCCCGTGGAAAAGACCGAAAAGGAACTGGTTTGGGGCTTTCTATTGTAAAAGAGATTATTACTTCTCATAACCAGAATATCAATGTGATTAGTACGGAAGGTGTAGGAACCGAATTCATCTTCACACTGGATAAAGCAAAGTAAATTTGTGCTTGTTTGTAATTCGTTGGGGACGCAGATAATTGGTGTTGTTTTTCAAAAACAGGCCGCTCCTTCTCAAATCTTTTCTAAGATTGACTAAATTGACGCTCAGGAACGCCTTCGCGCCAAAGTCAATCT
>JAXJUX010000002.1:0-2731 GCA_036308845.1 Ruminococcus sp. | reverse complement strand
GGGACAATGTTAGGCAGGCGGTTTGACTGGGGCGGTCGCCTCCCAAAGAGTAACGGAGGTGCGCGAAGGTCTCCTCGCGGTGGTTGGAAATCATCGTACGAGTGTAAAGGCACAAGGAGGCTTGACTGCGAGATAGACATATCGAGCAGGTGCGAAAGCAGGTCTTAATGATCTGATGGTACCGAGTGGAAGGGCCATCACTTAACGGACAAAAGGTACTCCGGGGATAACAGGCTGATTTTCCCCAAGAGTTCACATCGACGGGAAAGTTTGGCACCTCGATGTCGGCTCATCGCATCCTGGGGCTGGAGCAGGTCCCAAGGGTTTGGCTGTTCGCCAATTAAAGCGGTACGTGAGCTGGGTTCAGAACGTCGCGAGACAGTTCGGTCCCTATCTGTTATGAGCGAAGGAAATTTGAGAGGAGCTGCTTTTAGTACGAGAGGACCGAAGTGGACGAACCTCTGGTTTACCAGTTATCCTGCCAAGGGTAAGTGCTGGGTATCTAAGTTCGGAAGGGATAACCGCTGAAAGCATCTAAGCGGGAAGCCCACCTTAAGATGAGATTTCCCTGGGAGTCTGACTCCCCTGAAGACTCCAGAGACACTATCTGGTTGATAGGCTGCAGGTACAAGCACCGCGAGGTGTTCAGCCGAGCAGTACTAATAAGTCGTGAGGCTTGACCATATTATTGATTCCGCATAGAATGAGTTGTTTTCTGAAAAAGTTATATAGAAGTGCATGCTGCCTGTGAAGAACAGATTAGGATGTGCGAAAAGGACAAGTAATGAATGTCTGGTGGCCATAGTGGAGAGGCAATACCCGTTCCCATACCGAACACGGAAGTCAAGCTCTCTAACGCCGATGATACTGCCTTTCGGGGTGGGAAAGTAGGTAGCTGCCAGACTTTTTTTTGTTTAAAGCAATTCAGGGGGAGACTTCCGGGAGGGAGGCCTTTTCTGTTTTAAAGGTGCGTATGGGCGGCAGCTGGATGAAACTTGAGGTTTGGGGCTGGACGATTACGGGTGGGGGAAACTGCGGCGGGATTGGAGGAGCCCACTGAAAAAGTCCCCCAAATGAACAAATTTACAAATACCACCAGAATCATTAGAATTTGAGAAGTGGTGATTTTATGCTGAACAATCAAAAAGAATTAAATTTTAGTCCATATGCAGAACTGTATGATAAGCTGATTCCGGAAAATCATTTTTTTCGGCAGATAAAAGAAATGGTAGATTTTTCCTTTATCAGGGAAGAACTTAAAAATAAATACTGTCAGGATAACGGGAGGACAGCAGAAGATCCTGTACGGATGTTCATATACCTGCTGCTTAAATGTATAAATCCACTATCAGATGCAGACCTGGTAGAACGAGCTCGATACGACCTTTCATACAAATTTCTGCTTGGAATAAATCCAGAAGACGATGTAATAGAGTCGTCAACACTATCAAAATTCAGAAAACTGAGATTAAAGGATTCAGAACTTCTGGATATGCTGATAGAAAAGACGGTTCAGATAGCAATAGAAAAAGGAATCATCAAATCAAAATCAATCATCATTGACTCAACGCATACAAAATCACGGTACAACAGCCATCCAATCAGAGAGGTTCTGCAGGAACAGTCAAAAAAATTACGCCGTGCCGTTTACGAAACAGATGAAAAGACAAAGGACATGATGCCTGCAAAAAACAAGGAAGATTGTGTAGAAAAGGAAGTTGAATACTGTGAAACTCTCATAAAAACAATAGAAGCAATGCCAGTTGTTCCAAAACTGCCTGCCGTAAAAGAAAAACTCAATCTCCTGAAAGAAACCATGGAGGACACAAAGGAAGAACTCTATCAGTCAAAGGATGAAGATGCAAAAATCGGACACAAGACAAAAGACACGTCATTCTTCGGCTACAAAACGCACATTGCAATGACACCTGAACGGATTATCTGTGCAGCAACTGTCACAAGCGGAGAAAAGCCAGACGGGAAACAGCTTCCTGAACTTGTAGAAAAAAGCCGAAAGAATGGGGTCGAGGTTGAAAATGTTATTGGAGACAGTGCTTATTCAGGAAAAGACAATCTGGAAGTGGCAGGTCAAACCGATGAAAACGGTGAAGAGAATTTCAAATTAATTTCAAAATTGAATCCAGTGATTACAAACGGAAACAGGAAGGAAGAAGAGAACGGATTCATTTACAACAAAGATGCCGGAACCTATCAATGCAGTGCAGGTTTTCTGGCAGACTCAATCAATATAATAAAAGACAAAAGAAATGGGCGCAACATAAGATATTCATATAATTTTTCAAAGAGTAAATGCGGAGACTGTCCATACAGAGAAAAATGTCATCCAAGAAAAGGCAGAGGAAAAAATTTTACAGTTACGATACTGTCCGATGTGCATAAAAAGCAGAAAGAATTTCAGGAATCAAAAGAGTTTAAGGAACTTTCCAAAGAACGTTATAAAATCGAAGCAAAAAACAGTGAACTTAAAAATGCACATGGTTACGGCAGAAGTGTCGGCAATGGACTTTATGAAACAAAAATACAGGGAGCCTGTGTAATATTTGTCACAAATTTAAAGCGAATTACGACTCTTATGAACGAAAATAAGAAAAAATAAAAGCTGATATCCCCTAAAGTAGATTGTAATCTGGAAAAAAATCAGACAAAGGAAATTTTTCTATCTGATTTTTGTCTTTTGAAAAAAAAAAGTATTAGGTTTTTCAGTGGGCTC
>JAXJUX010000001.1:0-2788 GCA_036308845.1 Ruminococcus sp. | reverse complement strand
TTAAGTTATGCAAATCAGTATACAAAACCATTCAATGAAATCTCAGGAGTCATTACAGAACTTCAAAATGCACTTGCATGTGCGGCCAGGGTTTTTGAACTGATTGAAGAAACACCAGAGATTCCGGATAAAGAAGATGCGGTAACCTTAGAGGATGCCAGGGGAGAAATTCGACTGGAAAATGTGTATTTTTCCTACACTGCAGATCAGAAACTGATTCAGGATTTTAACCTGTCAGTAAAACCGGGACAGAGGATTGCCATTGTTGGACCAACGGGATGCGGTAAAACAACACTGATCAATCTGCTGATGAGATTTTATGATGTCAATGAAGGGCATATTTTGATAGACGGACACCAAATCTCAGATATTACCAGAGGTTCTCTTAGAACTAATTACGGAATGGTGCTGCAGGATACCTGGATTCGAAATGGTACAGTAAAAGACAATATTGTCATTGGAAAATCGGATGCCACCATGGAGGAAGTGATTCGGGCGGCAAAAGAATCCAGAGCTCATGATTTTATCAAACGTCTTCCAAAAGGTTATGATACGATACTTGGTGAAGATGGAGGGAATCTTTCCCAGGGACAGAAACAGCTGCTTTGTATTACGAGAGTGATGCTTTGTCTGCCGCCGATGCTTATTCTGGATGAAGCTACTTCCAGCATTGATACGCGTACAGAAATTAAGATTCAGCAGGCATTTGCAAGAATGATGGAAGGAAGAACCAGCTTTATTGTTGCCCACAGACTTTCCACGATCCGTGAAGCGGATGTGATTCTTGTAATGAAAGATGGAAATATCATTGAACAGGGAAGTCATGAAACACTTCTGGAAAGAGGTGGGTTCTATGCGGAACTATACCATAGTCAGTTCGCGGGAGAGGAGATCTTATGGAGCTTTTGAAAAAGAGATTTGCAGAGCTGGCAGAAAAATCTTATAGAAATAATCAATATGTATTTACGAATTTTCTTAATCTGGCTGAGATGAATGCTTTTTATGAAATAAAGAAAGAAATTTCCTATGTTCCGTATACTGTGTTTGGCGGGACAGAGAATTGTGAGAGATTAATGATTCGCTTTGGGTCGGAAGAACTTTTGGGCTATGAGGAACCGTTTCCGATCTGCTGCCTGTTGGCAGAACCACTGATTGAAAAATTTGCGGATAATTTTACTCACAGAGATTTTCTTGGGGCAATCATGAACCTTGGAATTGAAAGAGAAGTTGTAGGAGATATTGCAATCAAAGGGAAAAAAGCGTATATTTTTTGTACAGAGAAAATTGCGCCTTATATTGCAGAAAATCTGGTTCAGGTAAAGCATACTTCTATGCACTGTACCGTGCTTGAAAGTGCACCGGATATTTTAAAACCTACACTGGAAAAAAGAGAGGTTACGGTAGCATCTGAAAGAATTGATGCAGTTTTAGGAAAATTGTGCAACTTATCTCGAAGCCAGAGTGTTCTGGCGTTTCGTGAAAAAAAGATTTTTGTAAATGGACAGCAGTGTGAGAACAACAGTTACCAGTTAAAATGTGGTGATGTGGTTACTTTTCGAGGTTTTGGAAAGTTTATTTACGAAGGCATAAAATACGAAACAAAAAAAGGAAAAATATGCGCGGAAGTTTCCGTGTATGTATAAAGGATTGCTTCGGGGGAAAGAAACGTGTTTGATTTTTTGAAGAAAAAGGGAACAGAAGTACCACAGATCGAACTTCCGCCATTGGAAACTGACGGGGAAAAAGAAATTATTTGTTCGCCGTTAAATGGCATGGCAGTAAATTGCGAGGGGATTAAAGACCTCACATTTCGAGGAGAAATGCTGGGAAAAACTGTTGCCATCAGACCGACAGACGGAAAAGTATATGCGCCGGCAGACGGAAAAGTGGACATGCTTATGGAAACATTGCATGCGGTAAATATGACGTCTGAAAAAGGAGCAGAAATTTTAATTCATGTAGGAATTGATACTGTTGAATTAAACGGAAAGTATTTTAAGAGTTATATAAAAACAGGTGATCTGGTAAAACGTGGAGACCTTTTGCTGGAATTTGACGTAGAGAAAATTGCAGCATCAGGCTACAATATGATCGTACCTGTGATTATCTGTAATTCGTATGATTATTCTGAAGTAGAAAAGATTTTGGACAAAGAGATAAAGGTTGGAGAAACCTTGATGAAATTAAGCAAATAGAGAAATGCGTAATACGCTCATGGAACCATTTGGTTTTATGAGCGTATTTTAATGAAAAAGAGAATTTTATGCCGGAATGTAATGTGGAAATATTTTCAGAAGAAGCGAGGCCCTATTTAGATAAAACATTATATGGTCTTGCGGATTTGATCGCGGCGGAAGAAATGGGCGTGTTGAAATTACGAAGGCAGCCCTATTTGGATTTAACAGGAAGAGGTGTTGTTTTTGGGATTGCAGATACAGGGATTGATTATATGCACCCAGTATTTCGATTTGGAGATGGCAGCAGTCGAATCTTAGCAATCTGGGATCAAAGTGCAGAGGGAGAACCTTCTTATGGAGTTCCCTTTGGGCAAATTTATTTTCGAGAGCAGATTAATGAGGCCTTGGAAAGTGAAAGTCCTTTGGAAATCGTACCGGCAACAGATGAAATTGGACATGGAACATTTATGGCGGGATTGGCAGCAGGAAACGAGATAGAAGAGGAAGATTTTACAGGAATCGCACCCAATGCGGAAATTTTGGTGGTAAAGCTTCGCCAGGCAGCAGATTGTTTGAAAAAGTTTTGGTTTGTATCGGAAGAGACACCGGCT